>JAUWMJ010000373.1 GCA_030613225.1 Desulfobacterales bacterium | reverse complement strand
TTTAGCTATGAATATTCTGCTTCTTTTTGTAGGTATGTTCATGGATATAATTTCAGCCACAATGATCCTGGGGCCTGTATTTTTGCCCATGCTGGATGCATTTGATATAAGCTTGATGCACTTCGGGTTGATTATGACGGTCAATCTGGCAATCGGTTACTGTACACCTCCCATGGGGGTCAGCTTATACATTACAGGAGCTATTGCCAACAGGGATATTCTTTATGTGTCCAGGGCGGTCATACCATTTCTTGTCATACAGATGATCGTGCTACTTTTTATAACCTACATGCCTGATGCGGTTCTCTGGTTGCCGAGGTTACTGGGTTTCCTGGAATAAGCAGTAAACTGATCCTTTAAACAAAAACGAATGTTGTAAGCATAACCCATTCTTGCTTGACACCTGAGTTGCCTTTTATGTATTCTTATTAAACATGAGGGGAAAAATCACCAAAGATAATAATGGGGTCAATTAATGCCACGTCCTTAAAACATTTATTACGGAGGTTTTCATGAAGCTAAAGCAGATTGTAATATCTATTGAAAATGCATCCGGACGCCTTTTAGAGGTTACTAGTGCCCTTGGCGAAGCCGGAATTAACTTAAGAGCATTAAATCTGGTAGATACCGGTGCATTTGGTCAGCTTCGGCTTTTAGTTTCCGATATAGCTGCCGCCCGGCGTATTTTGATGGAAATGCAAATTCCTGCATTTGTTAATGAAGTCGTTGCTGTTGAGATTGAAGATAAACCGGGCAGCCTTGCCAGATTGCTTGAACCGCTTGGAGAGGTCAATGTAAATGTGGTTTTCATGTATGCTTTTATAGGGTTTTCATCTGAAAAGGCAGTAATGATCTTTCGTTTCAGTGATAACGACAAAGCTATCGAGGTCCTTCAGGCCGGCGGAATAAAGCTGCTTGATGCCAAAGCCTTTGGAATTCTATAAAAGACCAATCACTAAAGCCCGAAAGGACCCCAGTACGATCTGCCGGTTTTAATCCCGGCTTTTCACGGGGACCTACCCCGGAGGAATAGGCTTCGCATTCCACAGGGCAGGCGGGACAGGCGAAAACACGAAAAAGAATCAGGGGGCAAGGATGTTTCGTGCTTTCCTCTTTTCGTGTTTTCGTGATAAAAAAATCAGGCATAATTCCACAGCACAAAAGCATGAAGGCCAAATTTCTCTGCCTGTGCGGTGCACGCAGACAGGCTTTCTATTTTCTAATTTCAACGTTCCGTGAACGCTTACAGGCATGCCTTCCAATTCAAAACAGATGATGACGATCATTTGCCTTACAACAAAAAATCTGCCATTTATTTTTGCTGACTTCGATTGCAATAAACCATGAAGAAAAAGCCAATTTTAAATTTGAAATCCAAAGATCGAAATCTTGTACAAGTTCAAATGAACGAGATTGCAGCAAACTATCCCGTCGGCACTGAAGAACTTAAGATTCAGCGGGATCGTTATCGGGTATTTATCGAAGATGTTGCTGACGGCTTTTTCGAAACAAACCTCCGGGGAAAATTTATATTTATTAACGATGCCATGTGCCGCATTTTCGGGTTTTCCAGGGAAGAGATCAAAGACCGTAATTTCCGAGAATTTATGGATGAAAAAAATGCGGAAACCGCCTATGAAAATTTTAACAAGCTCTATAATAGCGGCAAAGGGGTTACCGACATTATATGGGAGGTTGCGAGGAAGGACGGAAAGATCCGTATTCTGGAGATTTCGGCTAACCTGATTATTGATGAAAATGATGAAAAAACTGGATTTAGAGGTATTGCCCGTGATGTGACCGAAAAGCACATGGCCCAAAAGCGTGCGATTGAGTCGGAGCAACTTGCCAGAAAGCAATATAAAGTAAGTCGTCGTGCTGAAAGACGCTACCGCGCGTTCCTTAAATTTTTGCCTGATCCGGTCTTTGTTTTTAACCTGGACAGTACGGTTGTTTATTTAAATCCTGCTTTTGAAAAAGTTTTTGGATGGACATTAGAGGAGCTGAAAGGCAAGCATATTCCGTTTGTACCTGATTATTTAAACGAAGAGACAAGTCAGGGAATTCAACGTCTGCTTGAAGAAAAGATCGTTCAAGGCTTTGAAACCAGGAGACTGACAAAAGACGGCCGAATGCTCGATATAATAATTGATGGAGCTATTTTTTTAGATGAAAATAATGAACCGGCCGGGCAGGTTATAACACTTAGAGATGTAACACAGGAAAAACGCATTGCTTTAAGTAATCAAGTTCTGTTCCGAATTGCAAAGGCGCTCCACCACTACAGTGGTTTGGATTGACTTCTGGCTTTCATTACAAAGGAAACGCAAAATCTCATCGCTGTGGAAGGATCATCAGTTATTCTTCTCGATGAGGAGAAAAAAGAGTTTTATTTTTTTGCAGCCACTTATGATGACACGGAAGCAGGAAAAAAAGTTAAAGAGATCAGGTTTCCGGTGGACAAAGGGGTGGCTGGCTATGTTTACAGGACAGGGGAACCATTGATCGTTTCGGATACATCCAAAAGTCCGTATTTTTTTCATGAGGTCGATGAAAAATCAGATT
>JAUWMJ010000278.1 GCA_030613225.1 Desulfobacterales bacterium | reverse complement strand
CATTAACCCAATGGAATCAATAGGTAAGGAAAAAGTGCGAAGCACTTAACCTTGAACAGGGAACCCTGAACCTTATAACCCAGACCGACCTGGTGTCCAATTATTTTGCGATTCCATGGTATATCAGGGTCTCCGATCATTTTTGTAAGGTAAATAACGAGGTCTGTATTTATACCTGCCTGTTTAATCTATAGAACTTTCCAAAACGCCGTTTTTTGCTATCAGCTATGAACTAAATTATATATTACTATAATAATTTCATGAACATATCAAGATAATTTATCAAAGATGACCCTTAACCTATGTTGAGCGGTTCAACGTTCGCGGTTCACGGTTGAAGAGCCATAGCCTTTTGATATCAAAAGCATGATGCCCCAATAGAGAAAAAACGCATGTTTCACCCAACCCGCCTTCCATAGTCTCGTACGGCGGACAGGTGGGTGAAAGAGGTTAATTCTGAGTGTCGTGCTATAAGGTGATAGATGTCAACAGATTATAACCATTGAACCTTGAACAGTGAACCTGGAACCGTTCACTTTAAGTTTAAAAGTATTTTGTAGGATCTTTTACACCTGCTTCTTTAAAACCTTTTTTTCTCAAAATGCAGCTGTCACACCGGCCGCATGCGATGCCTTCGGGATTGGGATCGTAGCAGCTGTGTGTCAGAGAATAATCTATGCCGAGTTCAATACCCTTTTTAATTATCTGGGCTTTCGACATATTAAGAAGCGGTGTGTTTATCTTTATTCTTGTTAAACCCTCAACTCCAGCCTTTGTTGCAAGATTTGCCATCTTTTCGAATGCTTCGATATATTCCGGCCTGCAGTCCGGGTATCCGCTGTAATCAATAGCATTTACACCTATAAATATATCTGACGACTTTATAACTTCAGCCCATGCAAGGGCGTACGACAGGAAAATAGTATTCCTTGCCGGAACATAAGTAACAGGTATATCTGCGGAAATTGCCTCTTCATCCCTGTTTTTCGGAACATCTATACTGTCTGTAAGGGCTGATCCTCCGATTTTATCAAGATCCAGATTTATAACAAGGTGCTTTTCAACACCGATTATTTCAGCAACTTTTCCGGCAGCTTCAAGTTCAATGAAATTGCGTTGTCCATATGAAAAACTTAAGCTGTAAACAGCATAACCTTCATTTTTTGCTATAGCCATAACAGTAGTAGAATCAAGCCCGCCGCTTGAAAGGACAACGGCCTTTTTAGCATTAGTCATGAGTGCGTTTCCTTTATATTATGATGAATTCGTATAAAGTCAAAATCACCAGGTTTTAGGTGTTAAGTTTTATGTTTTATGTTAATAATATTGTCTGTTTTAATAGAGACTTAAAACTTAAAGCCTAAAACTTAAAACGTTTCGTAAAAAAGTGGGTTTTTTACTTTTTGCGAAACCGTCATATTATATTACATGTAAAAATCGAAGTTAAGAAAACACTTTCTTCCAAGCTTCCAGGCCTCTTGCCTACAAGCATCATAGCCTTTTGCCTCCCAGCTTTTTCTCTCCATCCGGCCATATAATATTATGTAACTGGAGATGAAATCTGACATCAAGTTTATCTTCAAGTATCCAATTCGCGAGCTGAGAAGGAACGATTTCTCCGGAAACAGGAGAAAACAGAATATGATGACCGGGAAAACTCTCATGTATAATCTCTTTTACTTTCTTTGCATACTCGTAATCTTTGCGGTTTCCTATTACAAACTTCACCTGATCTTTCCTGTTCATTCTTTTCAGGTTTTCAAGATCGTTTTTATCACTTTCCATGCTTGATGGACACTTCATATCAACAATTTTAATACATCTCTCATCAATAATAGAAATATCAAGGCTTCCATTTGTTTCAAGCATTACTTCGTGTCCGTTTTCAAGAAGGCTGAAAATCAAAAGCGGTGTTTCAGGTTGAATCAAAGGCTCTCCCCCGGTTATTTCCGCAAGTGGACAATTGAATAAATCAACCTGCTTCAGGATTTGGTCAATCTCCATTTCAGTGCCTTTTTCATAAGCATAGCGGGTATCGCAGTAGGAGCATCGCAGGTTACATCCGGTAAGGCGTACAAAAGCACACGGCCTGCCGCTGAATAAAGATTCCCCCTGGATGCTGTAAAATATTTCGTTTACGATAAGAGACATAAACTTATGGATTTCTTTTAGCCACCAAGGCACAAGGGCACGAATAGATTACCATAAAATAACTTCTTTAAGTCCTTGTGACTCCTCAGCAAATAATTATACTTTTTGTAAAAGTTCTGATTTTTCTTCGATTTGTTACAAGAGCTTGAGGCAGTTTCAAAATGTTCAATTTTGTTCGAGATCAAGGAAGGCGAAAATATTAACCACAGGAATACATGTAGTATTTCGAGGATTAAAATTTGAGCCTGACGCAGATATCGGACAAAAGGGGGCGTTTTGAAATTGGCTCACTTGTTTATAACAGTTGATTATGCAATAGTAAACATACTATAAATCAATTTAATGCTTGATGCTTTCGTAAAAAGCAAAAATCACTTTTTAAGAAACGTTTAAAGTTTTAGGTTTGATGTTTTAAGTATTAGATTAAACAGACAATTACATTAACCTAAAACCTAAAACTTAACACCTAAAACCTGATGAATTCGACTTTTTACGAATTCATCAATGCTTGCTACAAAATAACAGACCTCAAAGGAAGTGTCAGGGGAAAATGAAAACCATATGTTTATTGGAAAATACTGTTCAAGAATATGAATGGGGATCTTATACTGCCATTCCTGAACTTTTAGATGAAAGTTCCCCTTCAGATGTTCCACAGGCTGAACTGTGGATGGGCGCACATCCTAAAGCGCCGGCAATGGTCAGATATGATGGCAAGATGGTATCTTTACAAAAGATCATTAAAGACCACCCTAAGGACATTCTGGGGGAAACGGTTGCTGATAAATTTAGCAACAAGCTTCCGTATTTGCTAAAAGTCCTTGCCGCTGCCAGGCCCCTTTCAATACAGGCACACCCGAGCCTTGCTCAGGCAAAGGAAGGATTTAAGAGGGAAAACGAACAGGGAATTTCCATAGATGCTCCAAACAGGAATTATAAGGATAGCAACCATAAGCCGGAGTGTATTTGTGCTCTTAAACCTTTCTGGGCATTGAATGGTTTTCGAAAGATTACCGGTATTCTTTTATTTATGGAGAATATCTGTCCACAGGGTCTGGGGAATATGCTTGATGAACTCAGGAACCAACCTGATTCAAAAGGGCTGAAGAATTTTTTTCAAGCGCTTATGACGCTTGGTCAAAAAAAGAAAAAACAAGTTATAGATGAAGCAGTAAATAACGCAAAAAAACTTGAAAGAAAAGATCCTGTGTTTGAATGGGTAATAAAACTTTATGAAGAATATCAGGAAGATATAGGTGTGCTTTCACCGGCGTTTTTGAATCTTATTTGTCTTAAACCAGGCCAGGCCATGTTTCTCTTTGCAGGAGAACTACATGCATATCTTGATGGCTTAGGCATAGAACTGATGGCTAATTCGGATAACGTGTTAAGAGGCGGACTGACTCCCAAACATGTTGATGTTCCTGAACTGCTGAAAGTTGTAAATTTTGAAGAAAGAGACATAAAAATATTACAGTGTGAGGAAAACAACAGTAATGAATGCATATATTCGAGCAGAGCTGAAGAATTTATTCTGTCTGTAATTTATGTGGATTCAAAAAAAAACTATACAAGCCCGACCGTAAGGAGTGCGGAAATACTGCTGTGTACGGATGGTGAGGCAACCATCACAGATTTTGATAATAATGAAAATATTTCTTTTAAAAAAGGAAAATCCGTAATTGTGCCCGCATCGGTGAGGATATATAATATTAAAGGACAAGCTGTTATTTACAAAGCATCTGTCAATATAGCTCATAGCTGTTAGCTGATAGTTAATAGCTCATAGCTCTCAGCTCATAGCTCATAGTTAAATGATTAAATCCTTTTTGCTATCAGCTAATAGCTATGAGCTATGAACTAATAATAAGAAAGCATTCAATGAATCGGAAATATATACAAAAAATTCTGATAATTATTCTTTTGATGGGAGCTGTTTTTCTTGCTGCCACAGGATATTTGGATAAGCCTATAGAAAAAATTGGAATGGGAAAAATTTCAAGTGCTAATGAAGAGTATTTAACAAATTCATTTAATAAGGCTGTAACCGGTTTTTTAGTTTTGTCCGGAATAAAAAGTGGATTAGCTGTTATTGAAGGCTCGGAAATCGGTGTAGGGTTTAACCTTGAAATTGGTGATATTGTTCAATCTGTTTATGATTACGTGGACATTGCATGGAAGACAGCTCTTGCCGGCGGTACAGTAATACTCCTGACACGTTTGCTATTGCAATCCGTGGCTTTAATAGACCACTGGTGCCTTTCGATTATGTTTACGGCTTTGTTCGCTTTTTTAATTGTAAGCTGGTTTTTCCCAAAGTATATCAAAATTTCCAGATTGCTAAAAGAAGCGACTTTCTTTCTTATGGTTTTTTCTGTTGTCTTGTATATAGTGCTTCCCATTTCTATTACTGGTGCTGCTTTTTTGTCTGAAAAAATTACAAAACCGCTTATTCAGGAATCTCAACAAAGTTTTGAAAATATTAAAGAAGATTTTTCCTTAGGATCCATCACAGACAGGTTGTTCCCGGATGAACAGGAAAAAGATGGTTCCTGGTTTTTCGAGTTGAACATAAAGGCAAAATATGAAAAAACCAAATACCGCATAGAAGAACTTGCAAAATACTTTAAGGAAAAAACAAGAAACATCGCCATCTGGACGATTCAGCTGATTGCCGGATACTTATTCGATTGCATAATATTTCCTGTTACATTCTTTATTATCCTTTTTATAATTACGAAAAGCATTTTGCTATATCTTTTTGAAAACAGGAGATATCAATCTTTTAAAGAAGATATAGAATCAATGATGAA
>JAUWMJ010000098.1 GCA_030613225.1 Desulfobacterales bacterium | reverse complement strand
CATGTTCGCCTGGGCGACAAACTCATATGAAGGATAATAGTATTCCTCTTCCCCCCAGTGAACAGCAATCTGCGCTTCCGATGTTTCTACAACTTCTTTTTCCGCCATAGATCACACTCCTTAAAGCTGATAATTTGTTTTATAAATATTTTCGACCTCTCCTTTCACAAATTACTTTTCTATAACCTCCTTTCCCATTCATTAATGAATATCTCGTAAAAAAGTCTATTTCGGCCCCATTTTTCTAAATATCGAATAAATGACTTCATACAAACTTTTCATTAAACGGATGGATGATAAATGTTCATAACCTCAACTACTTAACGAGGGTCTATAATTATTTGGTTATTCCCTGCCTGAAGATATCAAATGCAATATCTAAGGTTGGCTTTAAAAAATCTTTTTTATTATTAATAATTTTTTTGCTCTCTTCCCATAGAATAACACCTGAAAATAACGCCCAGAGTATATCAGCAAGGGCCAAAGGATTTTGTTCAATAAAAACACCTTTATCTATCCCTTCTGAAAAAATATCCGCTATAATTTGAAGAGAACTTTGGGACAATCTTTTAATTTCCGACAGGAGTCCAGGAGATAAGTTTTTTAGCGATTCGCTCGATTGAAGATGGAACAGGTTAATAAGAATTAAAGGGTCGAAATCATAAACATCGTATAACGCTTCTTTCAAAGACATTATTTTTTCCCTGCCGTTTATACCATTTTTATTCTTTACATGTTCGAGTCTTATATTGAGGTGCTGTAGAATTCTTATAGAGAGGGAGGCATAAAGTTCGTCTTTGTTTTTAAAATAGATGTATATTGTTCCTGGGCTTATTTCAGCTTCTTTGGCAATATCTTCCATAGTAGCTTTATTAAAACCTTTTGCGGAAAATATTCGTTTGGCAGCAACAATTATCTGTTGTCGCCTTCTTTCTTTTTCACGTTCTTTTCTTTCCTTTATACCCATTTTTTTAAAATGAATCATATTTATTGTTTATAAACCTATATAATTGATAGTTATTATTTGTCAAGATAAATATATTTATTTTTTTAATTTTCTCTCTAATTTTTCAATTTGCTTCAAATGTTTAATGTATATAAATGATGATGCTCTCGTAAAAGTCGTAACTCCGATTAAAACCTGAGTTTATAATAGTTGCAACCAACTGAATATACTGGTTTTCTGTACCTACCTGAATGGCAGATAGGCCAAATTCTACTTTTTACGAGTTTATCAGGTATTACCGGGCCCTAATAAAAACCTTGCTATTTTGGGTAATAATGATTTATGTATGTCATAGGAATTCTTAATTTAGCGATCATTGATTATTGAACCGCAGAACACCGAATTTCGAATTGTTTTTTCTTACTTCTGCGGTTCGTTATTTTTTATTCTATATTCGATATTCATAAATTAATTGAAAATTTACTGTAACTAATCAGGTTGTCAGGTTCACGGTTCAAAGTTCAAGGTTAGTGACTTAGTATATCGTAATAATCGGATGAATTTTGCATTCGCTTCGGAATTGAAACCCTGGCAAGCCATGTTTATTTGTCAGGCAAGAAACCTTCAGAGTCAATTCGCATGCCGATTGCCGACTAAAACAGAAACTCTGAACCCCTGAACCGTGAACCCTTGAACCTGAGTAGTTATAATTTACTTAACTTAGCGGCATTGGCCCAAACTTTTTATGAGGTCTGAAGGTGTGGAAAAATGATTAACGTAAACATTAAATTTAAAGAATATCCCACCAGTGTTAAAATGGGAATATCGTTTTTAGTTGCAGGTTGGATATTGCATTATTTCTATTTTTTAAAATTTTTAATGAGTGAATTCCCGGTTAAAACACTATATCTCCAACTTGGTCTCGGGCTGGGTATATGTTATTTTGTTGCAGCGATTAATAAATGGGCGAGATCATTATGTATATTTTTCAATTTTGCTATTATTGTATTGTATCTTTTCTATTTTATTTTGTATTTTAACATCAGTAAATTTGATTTAGCTTTTCTCACCGCATTGATCGCCGTTTTATTTTCCCTTTCAACATATTTCCTTGTAGGAAAAAAATCTTCTCAATATTTCAAAATATATAATGAAACAGACGAGGATAGGGAATCTTCAGATAATTAAAAACTTATGAACTCGTAAAAAGTCGAATTTACCACAGAGGGCACTGAGATCACAGAGATAAATAATAAATAAAACAAGTTATTCTCTGTATTACCTGCGAGCTCAGTGGTGAAAAGTGACTTTTTCTTAAACCATCAAACTTGACGGTTTCGTAAAAAGTCGCAATTCTGTCACTCCGGCGAAAGCCGGAGTCCAGAAGCTATTGAAATGACTGGATTCCGGCTTTCGCCGGAATGACGAAAAAGGTATTTTCGGACTTTTTACGAGTCCATCAAACTTGATGAACTATTAAAAAGTCTTTGAATAAACGCCGGATGGCGTCGTAATAGTTAAATGGAGGAAATTTATGCCTGCTCTGCCACCTAAAGATGTAGTATGCGACTGCGGACACGCTTTTACAATTGAAAGGAATAAAATCCTGTGCACAAAGTGCGGAAAGTACGTTTTTTATAATACGGAAGAACGAAGAAAACACAAAATGAATACAGCTTACATTGTGATAGCAATTGCATCAGCTCTTGGTTTAATAACCTATTTTTTTATTGAGCTTATTGCTACTCCGCTATTAAACTTATAGTAATTGTTCACTGGTTCAAGGTTCAGTGGTTCTGTGAAAGGCTACAATTCATACAAGAATGTATTTAAGAATGGGGTTTTGAATGATTTTTTCAAGTGCTGTCTTGTTTTCTTGCAATTGCTCCATGCTCGCAAATTGAAGATTTAGGGAATAAATCGAAGACTCAAAATTTTTTGGCGGAATCAGTTTCATATTTATGCCGAGTTTTAGTTTCTTTATTTTTATTTCAAGCTCTTTTTCAGCTCTAGTGATTTCAGGAAACCGGCGCTGTTTTAAATATAACCTGATTTTATTTATCTTTTTATTTCTATCCAGATCCTTATCATCCGCAATTTCCCGCAGGTGACTTTTAGTCAGCAAATTTATAATTGAAATATTTTCGATAATTGCAATCTCTTTGATATGAGTTATTATTTCCCTTTGTTTATTAAGACTCACTTTAAGTCTTTCAAATAAAATTGCAAATGCAGACCCCTCATCCTTTTCCAACATTTCCAGCTCTAAGGCCATTGACAGTGAGATAGTGTTTGAAAGTACACCGTTTTGAATCTCGCGCGGGAGTTTGCAAATTTTCTTAATCTTGTTTATAATAGATGAGTTGTCCGGCAAACCGAGGGCAGATGCAGCATCTGCAAGATGATCATTATCCTTGTAAAAGCCTGATAGCATATAAAATGATCTGGACTGTTCAATCAGGTTTAGAGTTCTTTGGAGAGAATTTTCTGTTATTGCAATTTTTGCACATTCAAGCTTTTTCCCATCGGAATTTACTATCCTTGCAGGTATTTCGACCATACCAAGACTTATATAAGCAGAAATTCTCCTGAAACCGCTTATGATTTGAAAACCGTAAGTTTTTTTTATCAGAATGGGCGGGTTTAAAAGCCCCACACTTTTAATAGAAAGAATAAGGTCTTCTATGCGTGTATCAGTTGTAATACGAAAGGTATTATCCTCTAAATCTATTGAGGCCAAATCTATTGAGGCCAAATTCATTGAGAATTGATAAACAAAATCTTCCCTAAAATTCATTATTTCTGCCGGTCAGCTTATTGAATGCTTCAATATATTTGTTGCGTGTATTTTTTATCACTTCTTCCGGAAGCGGAGGGGCAGGAGGCTTTTGGTCCCAGTTTATGGATAGCAAATAATCTCTTAGATACTGTTTGTCGAAGCTTTCCTGAGATCCGCCGGGCCGGTATGTCTCTTTTGGCCAAAATCTCGATGAATCAGGAGTTAACACCTCGTCAATAAGAATAAGTTTGTCTTCTATTAGTCCGAATTCAAACTTTGTATCAGCAATAATTATTCCCTTTTCATCAGCAAGTTCTGTGCCCTTTTTGTAAATTTCAAGACTCAGCGCTTTAACCTTTTCCGCAACATCTTTTCCTATCAAATTAACTGCTTCGTCAAAATCTATATTAACATCATGAGTGCCGACTTCTTCTTTTGTTGAAGGTGTAAAAATTGCTTCAGCCAGCTTTTCTGATTCTTTAAGACCTTCGGGCAATTTTATGCCGCATATTCTGCCTGACTCCTGGTAGGATTTCCAGCCTGACCCTGAAATATATCCTCTTACAACACATTCAACAGGAAGAGGTTTTGTTTTTTTAACGAGCATACTTCTCCCTTTAAGTATCTCAGCATACTTTTTACATTCTTCGGGGTAGTCATCTGTTTTGCTGGAAATTATGTGATTTTCCAAAAGCGGCTTCATTAAATCAAACCAGAAAAGGGAAATTTGGGTCAGAATTTTTCCTTTATCAGGTATTGGATCCGGTATAACAACATCAAACGCGGAAATTCTATCGGTTGCTACCATTAACAAAGTATCACCAAGGTCGTAAACATCTCTGACTTTTCCTCTTTTAAAAATTTTTAAATCAGAAAAATCAGTTTTAATTACATTTGTTTTCATAATAAAATCATTCCTTTTCCTGTTGATCTTTAAATGCTCTGATATATTTGCCAAGAATTTCGGTTGCTGCATCATCCTTATCTGTAAATTGAACACCAACTTCATACTTTCCATGTTCATCTTTAGCAGCGTGAACGACTTTTCCTTTAATATTGACAAGGTCTTCTTTTAAACCAATTGTAAGCAGTAACTTATCATTTAAATTAACCGGAATATGTGTTTCCAGAAGAATTCCCGATTCCGATACATTTAAAGTTCTGCCTATAGTCTGTTTTTCCTCATCATTATCGCCATCAACAAATACATACGACAGGTTTAGTGAATTCACTCTAAAGTGTTTTCTTTTGTCTTTTGATACCATGTTTACGTCTCTCTTATTTTTAGCATATCATTATGGACGGTTAAATCCTTAAACATTTTACTTACCCCTGACCCCTTGAATCCTTATGATCCTACCAACTCTCTTGGAGATGATCCAATACTATCAACTAAGAGCTGTGAGCTATGAGCTATCACCTATTTCTTCACTATTTTTGCCTGGAACCTGCTTGCTAACAATGTGGTTACAGATATGCAGGTTGCAATATTTTCAATAATGTTCTTAAAAGTTGATGAAAGACTATCATGTTCTTGCTGCAATTTTTTTAGGTCAATAGGATTTAACTTTAAGTCCTTTGATGCGAAAACAAATGCGTTGTGAGGTTCATGACCCATATTAATGAACGGAATATTTCCGAAGTAATCATCCTTGCCTATGTTTGAAAGCAGGACAAATCCCGTATCGGTCTTGCGGGCAATAACCACATTGCCCCTTGTGATGGAAAAAGCTCTATCTTCACTTTCTCCCTGCTTAATAACCACTTTTTTGTTTTTAATAAATTTATCGAAGGAATTTTTATTCATATACAGGTCAATTGTATTATCTGAAACCTGTTTAAGCCTTTTATCAAGGCTTTTTAAAACTGTTCTTAATTCAGACGACATTTTCGCAAACTCTTCTGAAAGACGTTGCGAATCAAGCATTCCAAGTTGAACATGCCCTCTTGCTACAACCGTAGCACTCCTTACATTACCCTCAGACAGAAATGATGCTATGCTTCCGACAAATGCTCCATTGCTTATGCTGATCAAATTAAGAGGTCCTTTGGGCGTTTCCCTGGTGATATCAACTATACCTTCCAGGATAACCCACATCCAGTTTCCATAATTGCCTTCAAAAACAATTTCGTCGCCTTCGAAAAACTCTTCCTCATCTATTACATACATATAATCAACAATAGGGCCCTTAACTAAAGGCAAAAGTGCCTTTTCCCCTTGATCTGTCTCAGATTTCTCTTTAAAAGATACTGGTCCTAACTTTTCTATCTTGCCGTCATCCACCATCCTTGTGCCATCCAGGATGATTTCCATACGATTTTTATTTATTACGTTTTTTTTATCTACATCCTCCATACAGAATTCAAACTCACCATCTATCCATCCAAATAGAGAGTAAAGTGCATCCATACCTGATAAAGAACCGTTTGAAGCATCAACGGAATTGCCGTTGATAACATATATCAAACCGGGTGACTCTGCGTATTTGCTCGTTATGCGCAATAGTCCACTGCTGTTGTTAGTGCCAAGTATCTGCAAAAGCTCTCCAAGATTTAGAAATTCAAGTTTTCCTGAAAAGACGACTTTTTTGTTCATATCCGATTTTTTACTGGTCCCAGTTCAGTTCTTTTTTTAAAGATTGCAAAGTTAATTTCAAACATGTCTGTAAAGTTTTTCCGACACCTTCTCCTGTAACCGCACTCGCCTGAAATGAAGGAACCTTAAGCTGCCGGTTTAAGTCCTTTTCCATCTGTTCAACCGGTAACAGTGGAATGCCCTGCTTGCCAAGGTCCCGCTTATTATATTG
Source organism: Desulfobacterales bacterium (assembly GCA_030613225.1). The sequence goes on along the minus strand of JAUWMJ010000098.1, from coordinate 2,228 downwards.
CATAACCAGGGGAATTTTTAAAATGTTAAGCCCATATTCTTTTAAGTTCTGGTGCAGATCTTTAAGGGAAATCATATTTTTTTGACGTCTGACTTCAAGAGAATCGGCAACAAAAACTATACCGTCAACTCCCCTTAAAACAAGTTTTCGAGTAGATGTATATTGTACCTGACCGGGAACTGTATATAAATGAACCCGCACATCGCAGCCTTTCATTTTTCCCAGTTCCATTGGGAGAAAATCAAAAAAGAGGGTTCGATCACCATCTGTATTGATTGAGACCATATCTGCTGTCACCTGTTTTTTATAGGATTTGTGAATATACTCAAGATTTGTTGTTTTCCCACACCTGCCAGGTCCGTAATATACGATTTTGCACTCTATTTCCCGCTTTTTCAAATTAACGATGGCCATTCAATCAAGCTCCAAATGTAAATATTCACTCTAAATTGAGACATCGTTAAGTTGTTGAGAGGTTGAGTGGTTAAGTCGTTGTTTTTTACCCCAATATTAGCAAATTGCTGATTAATTGGACACTCAAAAAATAAGAATTTGCAGCATGTTGATAATATTGTATTTTTATATTACTCAACCAATCAACGACTCAACTACTTAACGATATCTGAAATTGTAAAACATATAATCTTTTTATCGGAAATTTACCTCATAATGAGTTTGTAAATTTCTGTTTATATATTGACAACCTTGATGTCCAGACTGTAATCCCCCTTTTTAGGTCCCGAGTCTATATATGTCATGTTTGAAACAATACCCGAACCCTTAAATATGGCTATGGGAGAGAAAAATTGAATATCATTTATCTTAAAACCAATGTTCAAGTTTTTGATACGCTCATGTTCCCTGCCTGACATAATTACATTAATAATATTCCCTGTCTGGAAACTAACATCAAGTTCAATTACCTTACCTTTTTGTGGCCCTTTATCTAATATTATTACTATAGAACTTATATCAGGAACTTCTTCTTCCTTTTCCTCAAATTCCTTTTCCTCAAAATCAGGGTATTCGGGTTTTGAGGTATTTTTAAGTTCAGGAAGAGTTTTCTTTATCCCCTTTTTCATAAGGCTGCTTTTAAGAAAAAATCGGACCTTTTCCAATTGATCATTTATAAACAGATTATTTGATATCCATTTGTTATATTGATCAATTGCATCATCAGGTGCAGATAGCGCCATATGGCATCTGATAATATTCTTAGCAGCATTAACGCGGACGGAATCAACACTTATCAAATTTTGAAGTTCTTTTAAAGCTTTTTTATATTGGCCGAATTTTGCCAGATTAATAGCACCTTCAAGAGCTGCTTCATCTCTTCCCATTTTCGTGGAAAAATTTTTTTTACTTTTAATAAGCTCCTGTGTCTTTTTTGGCATCTTTCGTGATACAGGTTTATTTTTCTTTTTAAAGTCATTTTCAAGTACGCCCATTTTTTTGGAAATAACGTGAATCAGGTTTTGCCTGTTTTTAATTTTATTGCTTTTCAGTATTAATTCGGAAGCGATTTTATATTTTTCCATTGCGTCCTGCAACAATCCCTGGTCGCGATATACCTCCGCTTCCTGCAATAATGATTTGATCTTATTCATTAGGCGCTTAGCAGCATCATATTGATAATTTGTTGTCGATTTCAGCTTGCATGTTATTTTTACGTTGAAAGATGATGGTGCGAGGTAACGCGAAACCATCTAAATCGGCCTTTTTACGAGTTCATCATATATCAGACCTCGTTATTCACCTTACAAAAATGACCGGAGACCTTGATATACCATGGAATCGCAAAATAATTCGACACCAGGCCGGTCTGGGTTATAAGGTTCAGGGTTCCCGGTTCAAGGTTAAGTGCTTAGCGCTTTTTTTTACCTATTGATTCCTTTGGGTTAATGTGATGACGGATAACCTCTGAACCTTTGAACTGTGAACCTTTCAACCCAAAGCATAGACTGGAAACGGAGCTTTTTGTCCAAAATATTGCACCATGATACGCTATAATCTACGAGGTCTGAAATTATGGATAGGAGATGCCATGTATAGGATTTTAACTCTTTGCCTTTGCTTGATCCTGTGTTCTGCCGTTATGGTTATGGCTCAGGATGAGGAGACAGCCGGGAAAACGAAAACAGAAAAATCCGAATCAAAGGAAACGGGGGCCAAGGAGTTATCCGGTATGTCTATCGTCGGAAATGATGAAGCCCCGAAATCTTTGTACA
>JAUWMJ010000362.1 GCA_030613225.1 Desulfobacterales bacterium | reverse complement strand
CCGGTCTTCGCCTTTGGCTACGCCCCGGCAAGCCATCTTTTTTAATAAAAATAAAATAGACAGAATTCCTTAACTTTAGGCACTTTAGCTCACTTTAGACACTTTAGTCACTTTAGCTCACTTTAGTCACTCTTATTTACTCAGGCAAAGCCAATTATCTCTGACCACGCCCATCGAAGATCCCGTGGTGCGGGGAAGGACGTGGTTTTAAAAATTGAAAAAAACCCATTTATTACGTTTGATTGTATCGTAAAAAGTATAAAAACTACTTTTTACTAAACGTTTAAAGTTTTAGGATTTAAGTTTTAAGTCTCTTTTAAAACAGATAATATCATTAACCTAAAACATAAAACTTAACACCTAAAACCTGATGAATTCGACTTTTTACGAATTCATTACGTTTTATTTAAGATATAATATATTTGTGCATCTATCCTGAGTTGCTACATCAAGATGTGCTTTGCAGTTGTTTAGCGCATTTCCAACCGTACTTAATGCCTTTTCAGGAGTATTATTTGTCTCACTCATGTGGGCCAGGATTACATGGCAAAGTCGGTCATGGAGAAGCTCTTTTAGAAGAGTTGCCGAGTCATTGTTGGAAAGATGTCCGGTTCTGCTTTTGATACGCTGTTTTAAAGGCCAGGGATATGGGCCGTTTATCAGCATGTCCGGATCATGGTTAGCCTCAAGAATGAGCAGAGCACATTCTTTTAGATGCTCCTTGACCATTAAAGTTGCAATACCAAGATCGGTCGCAATACCTATTTTTGTTTCGTTTTTTTCTATGGTAAAGCCTGCCGGGTCTATGGCGTCATGAGATATGGAAAAAGGATGTAGAAACAGATTGTTAATGTTAAAGGCCGTTCCGCACTCAAAATATCTAAGATCACAAATGCTTCCTAGTTGTTGTGAGGCTTCTTTTGTTTTGTGACTCATATAAACCGGTAAATTAAAACGACGGGAAAGAACCACTACACTCTGAATATGGTCTGAATGCTCGTGGGATACAATAATGGCATCCAGGTCTTCAGGACAAAGCCCTTTTGTTTCGAGTCTGCGCTGGATTTCAATTCCTGAAAGCCCTGCATCAACAAGAATTGAAGTTGAGCCGTCGGAAACATATATTGCATTGCCCTTACTTCCGCTTGCAAGCATGCAAACCGAAAGCGTGAAATCCGGGCCCTGCTGCGAGAGTTTATGTGTGTATTTGCCAGAAGTCATTCGATACATTAATAATCCTCATTCGTGCAGAGCACTGCTTTTCGAAGTCTGCGCTTATCCGCCTGAACATGATTTTCGTTTACCCGCAATATGTCACCCCTCAATATCTCAAACCCGTGCAGTTTTCATCAGTTAACCTTGAACCGTGAACCATGGAACTTTGAACCTGAGTAGAGTACCATATCCGCTACCGTCATCTTTACTTTCGTTGTGATACCGGCGGCCTGTTTCAAATCTTTTTCCAAAGAGGCCAGCTTTATATAAAATGGAGTCCGGTCAAACTTGTAGTAATCTTTTTCGCTGCAATACTTTGAAAAAGCTTCGCATCCCGATCCGTACGTTACATCCATGCCTGGTTTATGCAGTTCGTGGGGAATACCGTGCAACCTGCATATCATCGGACGACTGGAATAAAGTATGCACTTGCCGCAGGAATTAAGTGGACACATCCGGCGAACCGGTTTTCCTTTTGGGTCGGCTTCAACCGATTTTCCTCTTACTTTAAGCGCCCTTGTTCTAATTTCAGTCTGTTTTTCAACATCGAGATTATGAAATCCTTCAAGAATATAAAGGTATTCCAAAACTGTGTGATGGTAGAAACGAGTCAGGCAGCAGTTGTCTTCGCACCCTGTACAATTGAATCCGTAATATGCAGCGGCTTCGCTGTATTTAAGATCCATAGAGGCATAGATAGCTCTTAACTGCTTTAAAAAACAATTAAAATCAATTTGAGCAATTACTTTTTCGTAAGACAGATGCATCGCTTACCGTCAAACAAGGGGAGAAGGGAAAAAGAGTTTGGAATAAAGGTTCATGGCATATCGGTCTGTCATGCTGGCAATAATATCGCAAACCGACAGTTCTTTTCGCTGGTTTTTGTAAATGAAATCCGCCATTTTCATCCCTGCAAGTTCTTTTTTAAGCATCTTTTCGTTGTCAAGAAAATAGGAATAAAGCTCGGACAGAATCTTCTTTGCCTTTACAAACTCATTATGGACACTGGCAGAGCGGTAAACATTATCATAAAGGAACTGTCTTAAAGTTGTCATTGCGGAATATACTTCATCAGTCATGCGCAATTGAAGTTCTCCATCTTGCTCCGTGCTTGAAAAAATCAGATCCCTGATCATTGTTGTAGCCCGCTCTGAATGGGTACGTCCGATATTTCTCACACATGAATCAGGCACCTGGTCAAAGGTGATAACACCGCTTCGTATTGCGTCATCCAGATCATGATTCAAATAAGCCATAATATCTGCAACCCTTACAATCCTGCCTTCAATGGTGCATGCCTGCTCATCCGGATCATCCGGGATAATCTTTCCATACCCTTTGGAGTGTTTTAAAATTCCATTCCGAACCTCATATGTGAGATTAAGCCCCATCCCGTCATTTTCCAGCACTTCTACAACTCTAAGGCTCTGCTCATTGTGAGAAAACCCATTGGAAAATATTTCCTGAAGTGCGGTTTCGCCGCTATGACCGAATGGCGTATGACCGAGATCATGGCCCAGAGCAATAGCTTCAGCAAGGTCCTCATTTAAAAACATTGCGCGTGCTATTGTCCTTGCAATTTGAGAAACTTCCAGGGTATGTGTAAGACGTGTTCTGTATTCGTCACCCAGCGGGGACAAAAAAACCTGGGTTTTATGCTTTAACCGTCTGAAAGCATTTGAATAAACAATTCGATCTCTGTCCAGTTGAAAGGCGGTTCGAACGGGACAGGGTTCCTCCTTTTTTTCGCGGCCTTTTGTGTCGGCGCATAAACATCCAAAAGGCGACATAAAATTTTTTTCGCGTTTTTCGAATTCTTCTCGAATAGACATGATTTCAGACCTAGTTATTTACCTTACAAAAATGATCGGAGACCCTGATATACCATGGAATCGCAAAATAATTGGACACCAGGTCGGTCTGGGTTATAAGGTTCAGGGTTCCCTGTTCAAGGTTAAGTGCTTCGCACTTTTTCCTT
>JAUWMJ010000070.1 GCA_030613225.1 Desulfobacterales bacterium | reverse complement strand
AAAAGAAAATTTGAAATTATCGTTGTGGGAACCGGACTTGCCGGGGGAAGTGCGTCCGCTTCCCTTGCCGAACTCGGCTACAACGTAAAGACATTCTGCATACAGGACAGTCCCAGGCGGGCTCACAGCATTGCAGCACAGGGAGGAATCAATGCAGCAAAAAATTATACAAATGAAGGAGACAGTATATGGCGGCTGTTTTATGATACCATAAAGGGCGGTGATTTCAGGGCGCGGGAGGCAAATGTCTATCGCCTTGCACAGGTGAGTAATAATATTATCGATCAGTGTGTCGCACAGGGTGTTCCCTTTGCACGGGATTACGGTGGGCTCCTGGCAAACAGGAGCTTTGGAGGCGCCCAGGTCCAAAGGACTTTTTATGCAAGAGGCCAAACAGGCCAGCAGCTTCTTCTTGGAGCATACAGTGCCCTTATGCGCCAGGTGGGAACAGGCAAGGTTAAAATGTTTCCCCGCAGGGAAATGCTCGATATTGTGGTTATAAACGGAAAGGCCAGGGGAATTGTTGTCCGAAATCTGATCACAGGTGAAATCGAAACCCATACCGGTGACGCCGTTGTACTGTGTACAGGTGGCTATGGCAATGTTTACTTCCTTTCCACAAATGCCATGGCATCCAATGCTACAGCCGCGTTCAGGGCATATAAAAAAGGTGCATATTTTGCCAATCCGTGTTTTACACAGATTCATCCTACATGTATTCCGGTTCACGGCGATTACCAATCCAAGCTATCCCTAATGAGCGAAAGCCTGAGAAACGACGGTCGTGTATGGGTTCCTGAAAATCCGGGAGACAAACGCAGACCTCACCAGATTGCGGAATCTGAAAGGGATTATTACCTGGAAAATAAATATCCCAGTTTCGGAAACCTTGTTCCGAGGGATGTGGCCTCCCGAAATGCCAAGGAACAGTGTGATATGGGCAAAGGGGTAGGTGAAACCGGTCGTGCCGTGTATCTCGATTTTGAAGATGCCATAAAAAGAGACGGAAAAGCCGCGATTGAAAAAAAATACGGCAATCTCTTTCAGATGTATGAAAAAATAACAGCCGAAAATCCCTATGAAACACCTATGATGATTTATCCGGCGATTCACTATACCATGGGAGGTCTGTGGGTCGATTACAACCTTATGAGTACCATAGACGGTCTTTTTGTCCTTGGGGAGGCCAACTTTTCAGACCACGGGGCCAACCGCCTCGGAGCAAGCGCTCTCATGCAAGGTCTTGCAGACGGGTATTTTGTATTACCATACACTATCGGAGGATACCTTGCGGGAACACCTTTAGAGGGAGTAACCACCGGCCATTCGGCATTCAAAGAATCCGTCACATCGGTTAACGACAGTATAGAGAAGCTGCTTTCCATAAACGGAAAAAGAACGGTTGATGATTTCCACAAACAACTGGGACATATCATGTGGGATTACTGCGGTATGGCCAGAAATGATGAAGGGCTTAAAAAGGCCAGTGGAATGGTACAACAACTAAGGGAAGAATTCTGGGAGAATGTTCTTGTCCCGGGATCAAAGAAGGATTTCAACCAGAGCCTGGAGCGGGCAGGACGCGTGGCAGACTTTCTCGAGTTTGGAGAATTGATGCTGATCGATGCTCTTTCCCGCCAGGAATCATGTGGCGGTCATTTCAACGAGGCGTATCAAACGGCCGAGAATGAGGCTTTGCGGGATGACGAAAACTTCTGCCACGTCAGCGCATGGGAATTTACAGGCGAAAATAAAGAACCGGTACTTAACAAAGAAGAGCTTAAATTTGAGAATGTCGAATTAACACAAAGGAGTTACAAGTGACAAAGACTATAAATTTAACCCTAAAGGTCTGGCGCCAAAAAGGACAGAAAAAAAAAGGAAGGCTCGAAACATACAAGGCCGTAAATATATCCACAGACATGTCGTTTCTGGAAATGATTGATGTAGTAAATGAACAGCTTACCATTGAAGGCAAGGAGCCTGTCGCTTTCGACCATGACTGCAGGGAAGGTATCTGCGGAATGTGCGGAGCTGTTGTAAACGGTCGTGCCCACGGACCTGAAAAGGGCACAACCCTTTGCCAGCTTCATATGAGGCATTTTTCAAATGGCGATACGATTGTAATCGAACCGTGGCGATCAAGGGCTTTTCCTGTTATAAAAGACCTGGCAGTTGATCGCAGCGCCCTGGATAAAATGATCCAGGCAGGAGGGTTTATTTCCGTGAATACCGGCGGGGCACAGGATGCCAACGCAATCCCGGTTCCCCAGGAAGCAGCGGAACTGGCCATGGATGCTGCCGCCTGCATCGGATGCGGTGCATGTGTCGCAGCCTGCCCCAACGCATCGCCAATGCTCTTTGTAAGCGCCAAGGTTTCTCAATTTGCCCTTCTTCCCCAGGGAAAACCGGAAGCTGCCAAACGTGCCATATCCATGGTCAGGGAAATGGACAGACTCGGTTTTGGAAATTGCACCAACGAAACCGAATGTGAAGCGGAATGTCCAAAGGAGATCACTATCACAAACATTGCCCGGCTGAACCGCGAATATTATAAAGCAGGATTTTTTTCAGCAGAAAAATGACGGGCCCATAAAAAACCGCTTTATAGGGATAAAGGCAAAGGCAGAAGGCACAGAGGCAGAATGACAAATGACAACTGACAAATGACAACTGACCAATGACAAATGATAAATGACAACTGACCGAGGCGAATTATGAACAGATGGAATGAGTTTTTTGAAAAAATATTGGCAGGCTCAGGCATAGAGCCGACTTATATACATATTTCAATTAAGGCAGCGGCAGCCATAGCAGGCGCATTTATTGCCTGGTTCATTTTGAAAGGAGTTTTAAGTATATTTGAAAAAAGAATAAAAAAACATACTGATTTAAAAATAAACAGCCAGGTTTTTCACGCTATAAGAAGGGTACTCTTTTATGCCCTAATTCTTATAGCAGGCACGTACCTGATCGGGCTTTTTAATATTCAGCTTATTGAAAATATTTTTTATGCGATTTTCATAATAATTCTAGCCTCTCCGGTTAACGAATTTTTTATAATTGTAATAAAATATCTTGAAAAGAATATAGCCGACAAGACAGATACTAAGATAGATAATGTTATTTTTGATCTTTTAAAGAAATTCGCAGGGGTCATTGTTTATATAACTGCTATAATAATTGCCCTTGATATGCTGGGCGTTAATGTTATGCCGTTTATTGCAGGCGCCGGCGTTGCAGGCATAGCAATCGGTTTTGCCGCTAAGGATACTTTATCCAACCTTATCGCAGGGGTGCTGCTTATAGTCGACCGGCCATTTGAGGTAGGTGACAGGATTGAAGTGTGGACCGCTCCTTCAGGCAGTGCGACCTGGGGTGATGTTATAGATATAGGGCTGCGTGCTACAAAAATCAAAACAACTGATAATATCATAATCATTATTCCAAACAACGAAATAATGAAGCGGGATATTATAAACTACACCATCATTACATCTAAAATCAGGGTTCGTGTGAATATAGGAATTGCGTATGATGCGGACATGGAAAAGGCAAAAGAGCTGATTATAAAGGTGGCCGATTCCGCCGAATGGATTGCAAAAGATCCGGCTCCCAAGGTAGTTGTGAGAAATTTCGGGGACTCTTCAGTCGATCTCCAGCTTAGGGTCTGGATTCATGATGCAAGAAAGAGAATGGATACGATTTCCTATATCACGGATAATATAAAGACGGAATTTGATAACGGGGGGATCGAAATACCATATCCGAAAAGGGATATTTTTATTAAACATGAAAACTATTCTGATAAATATTCTTGATTTGATAAATATTTGGGTGTAGTCAAAAGGTTTTTTTTCGATTACTTTTTTTGTTGTAACATTCTATCACTTTGAGCCTGTTTTCAAAGGTTGCATTTACATCTTTTATTTAACTTCATGAAATTAACAATAAAAAAAATTGCAGAAAGCCTCGATCTTCCCATAGCCACTATGGAACGGTGGATCAGGCAAGGCAGAATACCTGTTCAGAAAAGCGGAAAGGAATGTATATTCAAACAATCCGTTCTGAAGAAATGGGCTGCAGCTCATAACCTTGCATTTGCACTTCCTGAAGAAAACTCCATAAAGGTGGAAGATTTCGAGTTGGAAAATCTTCTTGGGGCAATGAAACGGGGGGGTGTATTCAACCATTTAAATGGTAATACAGTTGAAGATGTTCTCAAATCGGCTGTAGATATTATGCCCGCTTTTTCAAAAGATGCAAAAAAAATTCTATATACAAAGTTGCTTGAAAGAGAGAAACTTACATCAACAGGAATCGGCAGGGGAGTTGCAATTCCCCATCCACGGACTCCGCTTACGGATGTCGTTATCCAGCCGGTAATCACAACGTGTTTTTTTGAAGAACCAGTAGATTTCGATGCAGTGGACGACAGGCCGGTGTTCGCCATGTTCATTCTTTTAAGTCCATCTGTAAAGATCCATCTTCATCTTCTTTCAAGGCTCGCTTTCTGTGTTCGTAGCGATAGGTTTGTCGATTTTCTAAAGACATCTCCCGCTTCTGAACCCCTTTTTGAAAAAATTTCTGATTTCGAGAAACAACTTGACAGCGGAGACAATTAGTCCTTTTATCGCAACAGTTCAGCCATAAAGACACGAAATCGCAAAGGGCGCAGAAGCTGGAGGCCAGGAAGCTGGGAGGCTTTTAGCTTTATGGCTTGCCAGCCTTGGCGTCTTTGCGACTTAACTGTTACTAAAAAAAGAAGTAATATGAGCACTTTTAAACAATGGCGTTACCCCGCGAGCTGGGGAATTTTCAGGTCGGACGACCGGCTTATGCTCATGATAATTGCAGTAATTGTCGGAACATGTAGCGGACTGGCAGCTATTATGCTTAACCGGTCACTTTCAGCAATGCTTGAGTGGCTTCATCATTTCCGCCATTTATTGTGGGCATTTATACTTCCGGCTGCCGGAGCGGCTCTTTCTTCACTCTTTCTTGAAAAAATTGTGAAGGAAGGGGCAGGTCATGGTGTTCCCGAAGTGATTTACAGCGTATCACGTTACGGGGGTCTTATACGTTTACGCTCAAGCTTTTCCAGGTTGATATCCAGCTTTCTAACTATCGGCAGCGGTGGTTCCGCAGGCCCTGAGGCCCCTGTTGTTATGAGTGGCGCCGCTATAGGATCAAATATTGCCAGGTTCTTTTCATTAAATGACCGCCAGCGTATAACCCTGGTCGGTTGTGGTGCAGCAGGTGCAATATCTTCAATTTTTAATGCCCCAATCGCCGGGATGGTCTTTTCCATGGAGGTGATTCTTGGAGAATGGAAAGCTTTAAATATTATTCCGATTGCCATCGCCTCTGTGGCGGGAACCGAAATAAGCCGTGTTATGCAGGGAAACCAGATCGCTTTCAGCCACCGCCTTTTTAACATCGGCTTTTTTGATATCGTTACATGTGTTGGATTGGCCGTAATTGCTGCCGGTACATCTATTCTATTGACCCGTTTGCTCAGGACCATGTATGGGGTATCGAGCAGATTATCAGTCCCTTTGTGGCTTCGCGCCGCCGCCGGCGGTTGTGCTGTGGGTGCAATCGGCATTTTCCTTCCCGTGGTTCTTGGTGAAGGGTACCATCCGGTTCGATTGATGATTGAAGGTACATTTTCCCAGGGGCTTGCCATTGTCGCACTCGCTGCTCTTGCAAAGATTCTGGCCACAGCTTTTACCCTGGGTTGGGGCGGTTCCGGAGGAATATTTGCACCATGCCTGGTTATAGGCAGCCTTGTCGGACTGACGTATCACCGGGCCCTGATAATGCTATGGCCTTCAATGTCGCTGGCAAACGAAGGGTGTTTTGCTTTGCTGGGAATGGCTGGTCTTATCAGCGGCATGCTACAGGCCCCTCTGACCGGAATTTTTCTGATCGTTGAGATTACAGGTAGCTATGGCGTTATTCTACCGCTTATTATAGTTTCCGCCATCTCTACTTCAGTGTGCCATTATATCGAACCGGCCTCATTTTATTTAAAAGATCTGGTTGAACAGGGACAGCTTTTAAGACCCGGAACGGATAAGAGGGTGCTTGCGGACTTGAGTGTACGGGAACTTATTGAAAAAGATTGCATAACAGTAAAGCATAACATGCTGCTTCGTCATTTTATAAATATCATGAAAAAATCTCACAGGAATTATTTTCCTGTTGAGGATGACAAAAACGGGCATTTTTTAGGTATGATTCATTTAGATGATATCAGGCAGTATCTTTTTGATCCCGCCATATACGATGCTGTATTTTTAGAACAGATAATGGACACACAGGTTAAGGTAGTACGCCCGGATGATGATTTAGCTGATGTTTTGCGTCAAATGGATAAGAATAATCTGTTCAGTATGCCGGTTGTCGCTAATAACAGGTTTCTCGGTATGGTTTCAAAAGCGACTCTTTTAGATCAATATCGCAAAGAGCTTATGGTCCAGACACATCAATAATTAATAAGGGTGCATTACCAGTTTGTTAATAGCTTTCCGAGATTTTATGGTTTCAGTTTTCAGTGTTCAGGTGTCAGCTAATTAGGCGCTCAGCGGAGCAACATCGACAAAACTTTGTCGATCATTGCTCGGTCCAAAGATATAGCATCGGCAGGTTACATAGGTTTCAGGTTTCAGGTGTCAGGGGCATAGGTGATGAATACTGACACCCGAAACCCGATTGCGAGGTTTTCGCTCAAAAATAAATAATTTAATGGGGGAGAACCATTTTAACAAATCGGTAATGCTCCCAACAATAAAGCAAGGAGATTTTAATGGATTCTATACTATTTCACATTTTCAGAAATACGCCTTTAGGGAGAGAAACGCTGCTGCAGACGATTTATTTTTGCAGGAAAGCTGGAGTATCACCACTTGTTTATATTCCGGAGTTTACAAAGTTTTTAATGTATTTTGAAAATGATGTGGTCCAGGTTGACCTTGACGGGTCCTACCTGACATCACCGGAAACTGCAATGAAACATGCAACCAAGCTGCTTGAGGAAGGGGGAATAACCCCAAGATTTTACACACCAAAGAATTATACAGCTTCGACATTACCCGATATTCCAACAAATTTTGATTTTATGTGCTGCCCCCGCAGTATAAGCGATCTGTCATCTAAAATCGGTCTCGGCTACATAGGAGCCAAGGTCAGACGTATTGCCAAATCTGCGCGTTTTCCGGTACTGATTACAAGTCCCTGCTATAAAGAGTGGAATAGTATATCCGTATTCTTCGGGGGATCTTCAAATGCTGTCAATGCGTTAAAGCTTGGGTTTCGTATCAAAAGGGCGTCAGGAATGCAGCTTGATATTTTCACGCAGGTTGAAAAAAAATATAAGAATTCTTACGAAAAAGTAATTGAAAAGGAAAACCTGAAAAAAGATATGGACCGCTTTGTTAACAAGTGGCATCTGTTTGAAGAAGGAAAGTTTGAGGAGAATATTTATAATGTGCCCCATGATTCCCTTGTCGTATTAGGTGCATTCGGTCACGGTTTAATAAGAGATATTTTATTTGGAAGTAAAATGGAAAAAATACAATCTACAATAAGTAATAACCTTTTGATTGCAGGCCCTGAATATATTAAAAGCTGATAGGCTCTTTGCGGCATCATATCGACAATTTGTTGTTGATGTCAGCAAATTGGAATATAAATAATTGAGGATTGTCGATTGGTGGAAGTTACGATGTATGTATCCTTTCAAGCTTTACATTCCTTTTTAAAACCGCCTTTGCTGTTTTTTCAAACTGCTGGGTTACATCCGATACAAAGAGTTGGAATTTTCCGTTTTTACCAAGTTTGTTTTCGATATCTTTATTTGTTTTAAGAAAATCCTTTACTTTCTCTGCAACACCGGCAGAAGAGTCTATGATATTTACACGTTTTCCGATTTTGTTTTGTATGATTTTTTTTAAAAGCGGATAATGGGTGCAACCCAAGATAAGCGTGTCTATCTGCCGGACTTTAAGTGGATGGAGATATTTTTTTACAATCATTGAAGTAACAGGCTTTTTAAGCCATCCTTCTTCCACCAGTGGAACAAGAAGGGGACAGGCAGCAGAATAGACCCTGGCTTCGGGAATTTTTTCAAGAATCATTTTTTTATAAATACCGCTTTGTACTGTGGCGCGGGTTCCTATAATTCCAATACTAAGCTTTTTAGAACTTTTAAGGGCAAGTTCCACAGCGGGACTTATAACCTCAAAAATCGGGATATTATATTTTCCAACAAGGCTCTCGGTGGCAACGCTTGAAGCGCTGTTGCAGGCCATAACAATGATTTCTGCTCCTTTTTCCAGCAGAAAGTCGGTATTTTCAATTGCATACCTGATAACTGTTTCAGGACTTTTTGATCCATAGGGCGTACGTGCAGTATCGCCAAAGTATATGATATCATAGCCCGGAACCTGCTCCATAAGAGCCCGAACAACGGTAAGCCCGCCTATTCCTGAATCGAATATTCCAATCATTTAGCCTCCGGGGTAACCTGCCATAAAAAAAATATCGCGAAAGCACGATACAGCAATTCCCATTTTGGGATAATGTGCCAGCCACAGTCACACACAGACTTACACAGACAATCTGTTCGGCTGACAAAGCCGAACAGATTATGCAGTCGCTTCGCGAAAGATATATTGTTTCACAACTTAAATCTTAGAATAATACTTTAATATTGCCCGTATCCGTTCACGCCCATTAGGAACAAAAAGGTCGCACAATCTTCGTCCTGTAAGCGTTCACAGGTGCTGCAGATGTGCGTGCTCAGGGCGACCAGCTATAGTCAGCTATGCTGGTTGCCCTGAGCGCGTGCAGATGCGGTGCCTGTGAACGCTTACTATTGCCCGAAGGGCATGACATAAATCACAGGCCGGGTCGGCCGGTGATTCGTCTCTGTCAGTCTGTGTGGGTCTGTGGCTAAATTCATTTTTTCGTTATAATTAGAATTGTGACCCAGATGAATTTGACTTTTTGCAAATTAACAATATATAAAGTAGCTACGCTTGGTTAATTTTTATAAAAATGATTTCCATCCTTAAATCGTCAATCAAAAATCATCAATAGAACAGGTACATCATGCATATACATGACAAAACAAAATCAATGGATCAGAAAATTTTTAATATCGGCCTTCCCGTGGAAACAGTATCTTTATATCTTCTATGTTGCGGCCTTGCAGATGCAGGGAGTACGATTTCAAAAAAGAATATTCTTGAAATATGGAACAGCAGCGAAGAAGAATTAAGAGACTGCCTGCACACTCTTGAAGAAAAAAACATCCTTCTCAGAATTCTATCAGACGGAAAGGAGCATGATGTTTATAAGCTGACAGATGTAGAACAATGGAGAACCGGTTTTATAACCCCATCTAATGCCCGATAGCTGCGTTGCAAGCCGATTCAAAATGCTCACATACTACTGTGTATGCTCCGCTTTTTAATCGGCTTGCGCCTTGCTCTTAAGCATTATCTGAGGCTCTGAAACCGGTTCTATTATTGATTCCCAAACCCGTTCTGTCCGCCGCAGTCCGGACATTCCCATGTTATTCCATTACATGACATCCCCCATACATTTTCATACATACAAGCCTGACAAATAGAAAAGCCGCACCTGCATGTCCAGCAGAAAGGAAATATT
>JAUWMJ010000057.1 GCA_030613225.1 Desulfobacterales bacterium | reverse complement strand
GGCAAATAGAAGGTTCGGCAAGTCAAAGGTGCGGCAAATAGAAGGTTCGGCAAATAGAAGGTGCGGCAAATAGAAGGTGCGGCAAATAGAAGGTGCGGCAAGTCAAAGGTGCGGCAAGTCGAAGGTGCGGCAAGTCGAAGGTGCGGCAAGTCGAAGGTGCGGCAAGTTAATAAAAAGTGGCCAGGTCGGGACAGTCGGCTTTCGACTGTCACGGCCTGCGTGAAAAAAGTTGCCACAAACGCAATGCAATGAAAAACAAAGTAACTGGCAGGGCCTTAAACCATGGGGGGCGTGGAGTGGAAGGCCGGTGCCTAACTATGAACGGTGTGTAGAAATAAAAAAACAAGCAAAAAGAAAAAGCGGTGTGCTGAGCGAAGGCACCGTGCCTGGAGCGTAAGGCCCAGGGCGGGCGGGGGTAGGTGGAGGCGCTAGACTAAGAGAAAATAACGAATAATAAAAAAAAGTGCAGAAACTAAAAAGCGAAAAGAAATAAGAAAAGCGCCTACGCCAGCAAGCCTGCCCGACCATGGCAAAGCTAAAGATGATGTATAAGCAAGGGCTGGAACCCCCCTTGAGGGGGGCAGGGGGGTGATCAGATCAGATTCAATCCGCCTGATCTCTTATTCCCCCTTTGAAGGGGGCTAGGGGGATGAACCTCCCCCCCTCCCGGGGGGGCTGGGGGGGGCGCTTCACGTTAGGAACCCAGGGCTGAACCCCCCCTGGCATGTATATTGCCCATGATCACATAATATGAATTATCAGGCGTTGATGCCCTTTCAATGCCTGATAATTAAGCTTATATTATGTGAGATTAAGCAATATACATGCCAGGGGGGGTGTCTTTCAGCCCGGCACTTTACGTGATCACGCCGCTAACCGGCGTCCTTCGAAATCAAAGTGAGAGAATGGCCAGGCCGGCACAGTCAATTTCTAGCTGTGCCGGCCTGCGCTCTCAAAACATCGATTACAGGTATCGCCCGAACTGGTGATGAAGTGGCCAGGACGTGACAGCCTGCTTTCGGCTGTCACGGCCTGCGAAAGGAAGCTGCTCACCTATAAATCCGAAATCAAAATGGCATTTCCGATCAAAAAGAAAAGAGCGCCTGATGAGGGAGTCCCTAGGACGTGACAGCCTGCTTTCGGCTGTCACGGGCTGCGTGAGTATTCTGCGTTTGAGGTCTGGATTAACGCCTCAATGAGGAGATTGCGTTCAACTTCTTAATTCATCTCAAATGAAGCTTTTTTAGCATCTAAATGGCTTCTATAATGTATTCTGGAAGCTTTTTTCAGGCTCTCAGAATGCATTTTTTTTGCCTTCTGGCCTTACTTTTGATGTTTTTTACCTTCTTTCAAGCTTTTTTTTGGGTTCCTTTCATTTTTTTCCTTTATCCGTTTGCGGCTAATCATGAAATTTTTCCTGGCTTTTCCGTAGGTAATAAAACATGCTGCAGGAAAGAATCCTGGAGCTTGTCTAACTTTTTCAGGACATCAGTTTTAAAGTCGCTGATAATTTTATACATTAGCCCCAGGATGAAAAAGATGGCAGCAAACAAAATAGAAAAAAGGGTAGCCTCGAGGCTCATTTAATCATCCCTGTCAGAAATGTTAATGAATAGTGACTCTAACATATCTACAAGAATATCGTCCCAGGGACTGGCGGACTTTTTCGCGGAGATCCGGAACCGGATAATCGCCGCTTGTATCTCAGAAAGAAGTATCGGAGAAATGGCGCTAAGTAGTGCGCCTGCTGCCTTAGATAGAAAAGTTTGAGTTAAAAAATGCATTTGTTTTTCCTTTCGGCATTTAAATGCCAGTTTAAGAGTTTATTTCTTTAGAAAGGCTGATCATGTCATACTGAAGGGTAAGTAACCGCTGATCAACAGAGAGTTGCCACTCAACATCGATTTTTTTGGACTTAGAAAGATCGATAACAACATCGAGGTACCTTAGCTGACGGTCCATGAGCTTTAACAGATTTCGTGCACGAATTTCAAGCTGTTTAATATCTTCAGACATTATTTTAACCTGTTTCCTTTCACCCGGGGTAAAATTAGATTTGAATTCATCTGAGTATAATACCAAAATAAACACCTACTTCCTTTTGTAATAATTAAAATGCCTGGTTAATTGCGTTTGAACGATCATCGCTCGTAGGATGTGTATACACCTGGGTGCTTGTTAGCGAGCTGTGACCCAGGAGCTGCTGAACAACACGGATATTACTGCAGCGAAGGCAGCGAGTGGCAAATGTATGCCTGAGACTGTGGGGAGTATAAGCTTCTCTAAGGCAGGACATCGTGTAGTTGGCCACGATCCGCTGGAGATCTCTTTGCTGCATCCGAATACGCAAATTGCGAGTAACAAATAGCGAAAGATCAGCATCCTGATAGACTCCATTGTGATCGCACCAAAGAATGTAATCCTGGAGGGATTCAACAAGTTTAGGGGTCAAAGCAACGTACCTGGAGTCTTTTTTACGCGAATGACCATTAATAATCCGGATCGTGTGAAAGACTTCACGGTCGATACAGACATCTGACCAATTAAGTTTACATACCTCACCGTTCCTAAGGCCTCCGTGGAGCATGAATAAAAGAATGCACCTGTCCCTGATACGTATTCCATCCAACATCGTCATAAAAATTGAATACTGAGCCTCTGTGAGTGATTTAATCATTTCTACCTCCTGTTTTAGGGTTAACGACATAAGTCCTGAAAACAGTACAGGGGAAACGACATAAAGTCAAGAACGAATAAAGCAGAGATAATAGAATAAGACGTTTTTGCTTAGAGCAGAATATGACGCTATACATTCAGCCGGCAAGGATTTACCGGTAACTCGAAAATGTCACATTATACACAAAGAACGACATAAAAAAACCGGAGAGGAAAATCCAAGGCATTTAAAGTGCGTTGAAAATCCTCTCCGGCAAATGGGAAGAAAAATAAACCTGGGCGAAAATTAACCGTGGATGCTTTTCGTCTTTTTGGGAGCAACTGCCGGGATGGTCGGGGCAGCTCCCTGGAGAACGTACTGCATCGTGTGATAATTAAAGCCGGAAATGGGCGGATAAACATCACGGGCAGCGATATTCCACTGATCCTTATAGGCTTCCGGGCCAAGTGGCGGACTGGTCGGCATCTCATCGGTTAGTCCTTGCCAGGCGGAAACAGCACTTGCCATAAGCGTGCGCTGTGCCTGCTGTGCGGCCGTGTTCGGATTCGTGGGGATGAAATAACCCCTGATGTAATTTCGACCCTTCCAGATCGATGCCGTCAGGGTCTGGTAGATCGTGCCTGACGCGTCGACACTCATAAACGGTCCTGTTACTCTAGCCATAATAAAACCCTCCTTTAGGCTGTATGTTGTGTTTAAACCATATAGAACCACAACATGCAAGCTTAATTTACTCTAAAGGCTTGCTGAATACGAAAAAGTTCCAGTCGGGCAGTGGAAATCCGGCAAACTCCGTTGATTCACGTAGCTTGTTAGTAAGATTATGTTCCGGCTTACAAGGAAAGGTAGCCTCGCCAAAGATTTCGAGCCAGGTGTCCCATGGCTGAATGCAAATGTGTGAGTCTTCAGGGAAATCTCTGCCGGCATTAGGCTTTGTGTCGACCTCGATGTAAATCAATCCGCCTGGCTTACAGATATTTGTAAGGTTTTGCAAAACCAGGTTAATGGAAGAGCAGGGAAGATGTTCAAAGGTTGCACTCGTGAAAATGATGTCAAAAAAACTCCATGGAACATTTTCAAGCTGTTCGAGAGAAGTATGAAAAAAATTATGGCCGAAATGGTGTTTAACTATTGGTGCACAATAGTTACTGACATCGCAACCGTAGGCTTTCGCACCTAACTCGCGAAAGGCCAGCATGAAATGCCCAAGGCCACAACCTGCATCGAACAAGGTTTTATCACGAACAGGGATAACCGAACTAAACCAGGAGCAGGCATCTTTATGCCACTGGTCCCCAAGGCTTCCAACCATATTTGCATAACCTGATTTTAGCCCAGGAGCATTCCAGTAAACGTGATCGTAATAATCGTCTATTTTGTCATAATCAAATTTCATTTTAACCCTCCATAATCTTCTTTTTAAACTGTAAAATAAAAGGGGTTGCCGAAGGATAAAGATGGCCAGGCAGAGGATTAAAGGAAAGCGTGTAATTGCCTGAAGCTAAATCCACATAAGATACAGAGCTAAACCCAAAAAAGTCAAAAGCGGCGGACCTGGAGTCAACCGAAATGTTCATGACTTTTGCGCCCAGGGACAAAGCCGGAATAGAACCGTGAAGCCTGCAGGAGACAAGTTTGTCTACATGAGAATAAAACCGCAAAAGAGACCGGGGATCCCAAATAAGAATAACATTTAAAGAGTTCGGAAAATGATCTTTTATAAAACGATACTGATCTAGGCAATGACATAAAAGATAAGTTTGTTTTTCTTCACCTAAACGAAAAGAAATCAAGACAAGTTCCTCAACCAGCGCCTGGGTGCAATTTAAAGCAGGAATCGAAACACAATTATAAAGCTTTTTACCGGAAGTGATTCCGTAATAATCTTTTGCCCAAAAAGTCGAATCATGTAAAAGCACACCATCGCCGATCTCAGTATCACAAATGTGCTGAGAAAGAGGATCCCTTGAAACTAAAAGGTCGAATCCTGCTAAATAGGTAGCGGTTTTAACGTTGCGGCTAGAAAAAAGAAGCTCTGTGGCCATGATCGGAATATCTTTCAAAGGCAATGGAAACGCGGAACCAAAAAAGAGATCGCCGACTTTAATCCCTTGATCATGCGCCTTGCTCATAAACTCAAGAAGGTCTGTAAGCCAGAAAAATGAAGTATCAGAAGGGTCAAACCGGGGATTGCCGCACAGAAAAATAGCATCGGTATTCTCCAGCATCGCCTGCCAGTGTAAAGCGTTATAACGAAATAAAGAAATATCCTGTAAAACAGCGTCAGGATCTGCGAGGTGAACCAGGGCTTTAATCCCGTCAGAAATTAAAATAGACCCTGGATTAAGATCAGGTGCAGTGTCAGTCAAAGTAAGAAAACAGTATTTACGCATGAGTTCCTCCAATAAGTTTTTTAAGATGTCTACGAATAAGGCTTCTGTTAAAAGTACGCATACAAGATGATTGGGCGCAGTCATATTTGTTACAACCTGAACATGTCATGCTTGTTGAAATAGCTGTAACGCCATGGACTGGGCCAAGAATATTACAAGGCTCTGTTGGGCCCCAAAAAGAGACACAAGGCGTGTTGCAGTGTTGGGCAATATGCATAACCGCAGAATCGATACAAATACAACCGTGAGAGATGGAAGTTAAAGCAAAGACTTCCACCCAGGACAATTCGCCCTGTAAGCTTATGATCCGGTCATGTTTAATCACCTCCTCCCCGGACCCTCCAAGATGGAAAAAGAAAATATTCTTATTTTTAATAAGCGGATTAAGTAAATCAACAACGTCCTCGGGCCGAATACTCTTAGCATTAGTGTTCCCGGACATGGTATGCAGCACAAAAAAATAATCGTACTTTTTACCGATATATCCTTGGGCTTTTTCTAAAATAGCCTCCTGAGCGGACTCAGGAATAATAACAGGAGACCTGTAAGCAGGTGAATCAAGACCTGAAATCTTAGAATAAGCGCCTATCTTCCCGTCTGGAAGGTAGTTGCCGCAAAGATCATTAATACGATTAAATTTAATCGAAGGCGGCTTGCCGGCAATCTGGTCCCGCCGGCCAAACACTTTTATATTCTCAAACCCATGAATCAAGCGGACTGCATCGATCCTGGAAGGGTCCATAAGAACCATAATTTTCTTCAAGGGATCGAGCCTGCTCAGCTGGAGCACAACGTCAACCTCATCAAGATAATCACCCATGCCGCCCTCGAATTCAAAAAGAACTTTGTCATAATTATCGATAATAAATTTAGATTCCTGAGAAGCTAAAAGTAGAGCGGAGTCAATGCCGTCGCGAGTAACCAGCCTGGGTGCTCTTAACCCGGAAGGAAGCTTAACAACCCAGTCTTTTTTGTCGATCGGAAAATACCCGGGAACATAAAAAAACTTCATTCCTACAGAGTCGGGCATGGCCATAAGAGAATTAAGATCACGCCTAGACTTAATATAACGATTAGGAAGTACATCAAAAATGTCACCAGTATCAGAAAAGTAAATAATTGTGTTGAATTGACTGCCTAAAGCCATTTTGTTAAAAGACCTCCTTTTTTCAAAGCCGTCAAAAGCGCTGTAGTCAACGAACTATCAAGGGTTAATATAAATGTATGGAGTAAAAAGATGATCATAAGTAAAGAGAAAGATAATACTGAAACCCGGTCCTGTGTTCAGGAGCGTTATCGCTGTAATCTTGCTTTTCTGCAGGAGTTAAAAGCTGCCAAGACTCACAGAGCGAAGAAAATAAATTACGCCGTGCGGTCAACAAAGCGGAAACAGCCCGGGACCTGTAGAACTGTGGAATGATAGAATTCCAGACGGCTCCCTTTTTAAAGGAAACAACAACACCAACCCTACCGGACGCTTCATCAGAAAATAAAGGGCGATAGACTTTCGCCATAATGAAAACCTTTTGTTAGTTAATTTATCGAACGTAAGCGATCTGCTATAGATTTAAGGCTGTATTTTTCAAAGCCACAGTCAAGACACTCCCAGCAAGTCTGATAACCTTCTCTATTAGCCCTGCCTTTCGGAGTCGTCACCGCCCGTAATAATAACGACCGGCCACAAGAAGGACAATTCGGCCGGTCCAGCTTATCAACCCAGTTCCTGGGCCGGGTTTTAGAAGATATAAAAACAGGTACCTGCTCGTCTTCAGTAGCAATGTGTTTTAAGTAAAGCTCCAGGGCGACAGTAATATTATTTGTCCTGTGCGGCATGTATCTTTCCCTTGCTTTGAAAAGAATAGACTCTCTAAAAGATAAATCGTCAATCATAATAGTGGACCCGGGCAACAACCGTCTGAAATCATTTGTGTGGTACGAAGATCCTCGATCTTACCTATAGGAGCACAACCCCCTTGGGCGGCGCGTTCTTCGCAGCCTGTCCAAGAAGGATAAAGAGGACAAAAATCAGGGCAAAAATAAGGAGGACTATTTCCTGTAGCACCCCAGTTGTAGCAAACCGAATAAGTCTTATAAACGCCTGAACAGGTAAAGTAATGCCAATGTACTAAGGTTGAACAATATACACGGGCTTCAACTTCCTCGCAAAACAAGTCAAGTATGCAGACTGAAACACGATAGGCATCGGTAGGCGGTAGATAACCATTTACAGCGATCGGTAAACTGTCACACTGAGTAGAACCGACAGAAAGGGAAATAACGGCATTTTGTAAGCACTCGCTGTTAGAGTCCGGCGCTGTAAATATAACACTAAGACCAGAGGAAGCAGATAGACCTCCACCACCCGAGACTATTTCCCACTTATAAAGACAGCCCTCGGCAGGGTTTAACACTGAAAGGGTTTGCTGTTCATTAACCTGCATCGAGGTTGTGGTATAATATATAAGAACATCATCACAGAAGCATAAAGATTCGCAAGGAAAACAATCACCGTTAGGCATTACATTATCATGATCCCGAGCCCACTTAAGACAACACCGCATAAAAAGATCATAATAACTACAAACAACGCCATGCTCTTGTTTTGCCTCCCAAACAGACTCCTTCGAAGTAGGTGGAGGATCCGGAAGGGGAACAGGACAAACCAAAGGTAAAGAATGCCAAAGATCAATACAGCTTTTGTATCTCTGACGGATTTCTTCCTGGGCCTGAGTGCCGGCACCTTGTTGAGTAGGTCGCGCACCCCTTGTAGACTGTCCAGTAATATCAACACCAGGATCATCAGGAGAAATATAACCCTCCTTGAAAATCCCACGAAAGAATTCACCGAAATAATGTAGAATACCACCGGCGTCCTCATAAAGTAGTTCCCGGACCGGAGGGTTAGAGCCTTTAGTTTTAGCCATGACACCTCAAGGATACACGTCTGAAATCTGGTAAGATCCCGGGGGATAAAAAACAAATACGGGATTGTTAAATTTACTCGTAAACCAGCGCAGAATCGACTGACAAGTTAACTGGTCTTTAATTTCAACACTGAGCTCAAGAGGACTCCGTAAACTCGCTTTAGTAAGATTGTGACTACCAAGAAAAACAGTTTCCCTGTCAATTAGAATAACTTTTGCGTGTAAAGTCGATTTCTCCGGAGCAATGTAAAAAGGAAATTTCCAAGATTTTAATCTACGGATTAAAAATTGAGTTGCATGATAGTTGGTCTTATGCTTACGGGGATGGTCGATTATAAACCTGACATCGAGGCCGGCATCGAGCCTCTGACGAAGGATAATAAATAAAATATGTACAAGATCATTCTTCTTACGAAAATTAAAAGATGTAACATAAATGGAAATATAAATACTAACCTTAGCCTGGACCAGAGCAGACCGCAAAGCGGGCCCAAAAGCTAATGAGTGAATTTTAATCATTGATTGCACCCAGGGTAATTTTAGCCGGGCAAGCCATCCAGCTTGTCACGGAGATAAAGAGAAATGTAAAAATTATAACCAGAGATACGTAGGCCAAGTTTAGCCTCCCGTGCATTATACCAGCGCTTAGAATCCGCAGGTAAAGCCTGCCAGGATAAAACAGCCAGGGCAAACTTTGATTGAAACTGAATCAGGTGAGTCTTTGCGCTACCATCATAATCGGTATAATTACGGACAATTTGTTTGCCTTTAATAACCTGGAAAATAACGTCTTTTTTCCACTTCCCGCGAACGCGAAGAGAAAATAAAGGCAATGTCGATGTTAAATAATCAGGAACGTCCATAATCCCATATGTTGTGGTACCACCACGCCGATCCATCTCGCAGCGATACCATGTGTTGTGTTTTTAATATTTCGGATCATACTCGATATAAACATGACCGGAGTGCACAAACTAAGGGCCTCCGAAATTCTTAAGTAATTTCTTTAATTTATGAACATTGGCAGATCTCTCCTCCAGGGAAAACTCAGGCATAAGATCACGCTCCTGGGGAAACCTCTGATCTTTTGATTTCAGCCAGGACATCATAGATTTAAGAGCCTGAAAGGCGCCGGATACCTTATTTCTTGATAAGTATTTCAGACCCTTAAGAGTAAAAGATATAAGAGAAGGGATTTGATTGATACACCCGGAAGTGTTTTGGTTGTACCGGGGCTTGCGTGCAATAAGACCTTCATCGAGGAAATCACGCATACAATAAAAAAACCATCGTCTTTTAATATTGACTTCGTGATATTTTGATAGTAACTTAATGCCCTGAGCGCATGACATGGTCGTGTAGTGTCGCTTGCCAGCTCGGTACACAGACCATAATGTGATCAAAAGTGAGGCTTTTGTATTCTTCAATAATCATTTCCTCTTTTTAAAAGGTCGGTAGATGTCAGTCTATCGGCCTTTTTCTTTATAATCTCATCATATCTCTCAATTTCCGAGTTAAAAATATAAGCAGAAACGTAAAGCTGCCAGGTGTGCAGCATAGAAAGTAACCTCCTACGGTCCGAATCTGAAAGATCTGGAAGGGTGTTAAAAGTTCGAGTCAATTCCTCCATTAAACGCAACATTCATAACCTCCCAGATTTCAATCAATAATAAAAAAGCGGAAACAAGTCAAACAGGAAAAATCGATTAAAGATATCGGATTTCCTTATATTTTAAAACATAGAATAAAAATTATGTAGAGGATCGCAGCTCCCCGGGAAGCAGGTGATACCGATACAAGCTAAAGGTATTTCCGATACATTAAAGCAAGTACTGGAAAACATAGTAAATATTACAAATAAATAAAAACCTGGCATGGTTTTTGCTTTTCCCCATACCAACCTCGGCGTAGCCGCCATTCCGAAGCTTGATATACTGGAAAGGATAACTAAACGGGAAGCTGGAACTTTCACGTTCGGAATATCAAATCCAGACAAAATCCTGATCTCTTGGAAGGGATTTTCCCACATTTTGACCAGAATTCGAATATTTTAAGATTCAAGACTCCCCCGGGAAGAAAAATAAAATAAAGACAAAAACCTGACCTTATAATCAGGTTTTTTCCTTCAATAGATAGCATCCATAATTCCCATAAACTTCGTAGAAGTTATGGTTATATATAACTTATATAATACTGTGCACAATTTATGCACTCCGGTGATGTCGTTAGATTTTTTCCCTGGGTAACCCATGTCGTTTTACCTAAACCTACAGTGGGCGGGGAACCCGCTTGCGTTTTTACAATGTCGAATATATTCGAAAATTCGACCATTTTATTCCTGGGCAGGCCCGTGTTTTTTTCCGGTTTTCTTACGGGTTCGTTGCGGGTTTTTCAGCAGCTCCCCCCTACCCCCCTCAAGGTGATGCAAAGCGACTCTTCCGGAATTGTCGTCTTTCACCCCCCTACCCCCCTCATGGGTTCGGTAAGTCAAAGGATCGGCAAGTCAAAGGATCGGCAAGTCAAAGGTTCGGCAAGTCAAAGGATCGGCAAGTCAAAGGTTCGGCAAGTAAAAGGTGCGGCAAGTAGAAGGTGCGGCAAGTACAAGGTGCGGCAACTACAAGGTGCGGATAGGACAAGGTGCGG
>JAUWMJ010000028.1 GCA_030613225.1 Desulfobacterales bacterium | reverse complement strand
TCGCTTTTTCAGCGGAACTTTCGCTTCGCTCCAACTGGCTTTACTGGTTTCAAATAAATAACAAACGGTAAATTATAAATGACAAAAAGCTTACTTGAAATAATAGATTCCCCTGATGATTTAAGGAAACTACCGAGATCAGATCTACCGTTTTTAGCAAAAGAGATACGTAAAATCATCGTAGATGTTGTATCTAAAAACGGAGGTCATCTTGCTCCAAGTCTCGGAGCTGTTGAACTGGCTATTGCCGTTCATTACGTCTTTAATACACCTGTTGATAAAGTAATCTGGGATGTTGGTCACCAGACTTATGCACATAAAATACTTACCGGACGAAGGAGCCGCTTTCACACATTAAGGAAGCTGGATGGTATTTCCGGTTTTACCCGCAGCAGCGAAAGCGATTTTGATGCATTTTCAACAGGTCACAGCGGAACCTCAATTTCGGCAGGACTTGGTATTGCCTGCGCCAAACATCTTAAAAATGAAACCTCCAAAGTAATTGCTGTAATCGGGGATGGTTCCATGACTTCCGGTATAGCCTTCGAAGGTCTTAATCAGGCAGGAGACACACACAAGGACAAGGACATTATCGTCATTTTAAATGATAATGATATGTCCATTTCACGTAATGTAGGCGCCCTTTCCTCTTTTTTAAGCAGAAAATTATCTACAAAAAAAATGCAGGAATTAAGAAAGGATTTTGGAGCTTTTTTAAAATCACTGCCAAAGGTGGGAGATGATCTTTATCAAATTGCAAAACGAACAGAAGACTCTTTTAAAACATTTGTCACTCCCGGTATGCTGTTTGAGGCTTACAACTTTGAGTATTTTGGACCGATAAACGGGCACAATCTGAATCATCTCATCGACATTTTAAATAATATCAAATATTTAAAAGAACCTGTCCTCCTTCATGTTAGAACGATAAAAGGGAAAGGATATACTCCTGCAGAAAAAAATCCTGT
Source organism: Desulfobacterales bacterium (assembly GCA_030613225.1). Next base: position 11,850 of record JAUWMJ010000028.1, on the reverse strand, counting down.
ATATTTTCATGGTTGCGGCAGCTTTGATGCTAAAACCGGTAACTGTATCATGGAATCTGATTTAACCCCCACCTATACCGAAGTTTTCGGCGATGCCATGGTTGAACTTGCCGAAAAAGATAAAAAAATTGTAGCAGTTACCGCGGCCATGCCCGAAGGTACGGGACTTGTCAAATTTGCCGAAACTTATCCTGATCGCTTTTTTGATGTTGGTATCGCCGAACAGCACGGAGTCACCTTTGCAGCAGGATTGGCAACAGAAGGTTTTAAACCTGTTGTGGCTGTCTATTCCACCTTTTTACAGCGTGCTTATGACCAGATACTGCACGATGTCTGCATAGAAGCTCTGCCCGTTGTTTTTGCCATTGACAGGGGCGGCATAGTTGGTGAGGACGGTGCAACCCATCACGGGCTTTTTGACCTCTCATATCTTAGAAGTCTTCCCAATATGACTGTCATGGCCCCAAAGGATGAAAATGAGCTGCGGCGGATGCTAATAACCGCTATTTCTCATAAAGGCCCAATTGCAATTCGATATCCCAGGGGAAAAGTAACGGTTTCAAAGAAAAAAGAAAAAAATGTTCTGATTTCTATCGGAAAAGGTGAAATTATAGCTAAAGGGGATGATATCCTTATTCTTTGCATTGGCCGACCCGTGAGTGAGGCACTATACGCCCAATCTGAATTATCAAAAACAGGAATATCCGCAACTATTGTTAATTGTCGTTTTGTAAAGCCTCTTGATACAGATTTAATATGCTCTCTTGCAGGAAAAATTCCTAGAATAATCACTGTGGAAGAAAATGTTCTCCAGGGAGGTTTTGGAAGCGCAATTCTAGAATGTTTAAATGATAACAACATAACCTCATTTTCTCTCAAACGTATCGGTATTGCAGATACGTTTGTTGAGCACGGTTCACAGAATCTTCTCAGGACAAAATACGGCATTGACGCACAGACTATTGTAAATACAGCTAAAGGACTCATGACTCGTTGAGTATTTGGTTAAATAGATGAGTGGTTAAGTAGTTGAGTGGTTGAGTAGCATAGTCTCAACAAGTATCCCCAAAAAGCCGGTTGAAGCGAAGCGTAAATCCCGCTGAAAGCGGAGCAACGAGCATCCAGAAACCAGTATCGAGTATCCAGCATCCAGTATCTATTATCCAGTATCAAGTATCGAGAAACGAGTAACCAGAAACGAGAAACCAGTATCGAGTATCCAGAAACCAAAAATCAGAAACCGGCAAATAAACAACGATTAGACCTGGCTGTTGTGGAAACAGGGCTTGTACAGAGCAGGCAGCGTGCAAAAGCCCTGATAATGGAAGGAAGAATCCTGGTCAATGACCAACCGGTTGATAAGCCCGGCTCCCTGGTTTCAAAGAATGATAATATTTTCATTAAAGGTAATGACATCCCCTATGTAAGTAGAGGCGGACTTAAGCTGGAGTCAGCCCTTAAAGCTTTTGATATAAATGCAGATGGTCTATTCTGTCTGGATGTTGGAGCATCTACAGGCGGATTTACAGACTGCCTTCTGCAGCATGGCGCAAAATGTGTTTTTGCAGTTGATGTGGGATATGGACAACTGGCGTGGAAATTAAGGCAGGATTCACGAGTTATCGTTATCGAGCGCACAAATATCCGCCACATGCCACTAAATGCCCTGCCCTGCCCTGTTGATCTAATAACAATAGATGTTTCCTTTATTTCTCTTAAAATTGTTGTACCTGCCGTTATGAAGTTTATGAAAAAAGATGCAGGTATCGTTGCTTTAATTAAACCCCAGTTTGAAGTCGGCAAAGGAAAAGTTGGAAAGGGAGGTGTTGTGCGTAATCCTGATTTGCATAATGAAGTGATATCTGAGCTTTCTGATTTTTTCATTGATAAAGGTTTTTTATGCATACCGGTCATTCCGTCTCCAATACTTGGCCCTAAAGGAAACAAGGAATTTTTTATTCATTTAAAGATGGTCTCGTAAAAAGTAAAAAACCACTTTTTACAAAACGTTTTTTGGTTTTAAGTATTTGATAAAACAGACAATGACATTAACCTAAAACCTAAAACTTAACACCTAAAACTTGATGAATTCGACTTTTTACGAGACCGTCAATATTGATTGTTGATTTTTTTTATTTTAACAGATAAGAAGCATCTTTTAATTCGTGTAATTAGTGGATAGAAGCCACTTCTACTAAATATTTATGAGAGGAGCTTAAATGACTGATATGGTTGATGAAATAAGAAACATCGCACTCGTTGCTCATCAGGGAGCAGGAAAAACTACCCTTGCCGAGATTATGCTTTTTATAGCAGGAATCGGCAAAAGGATAGGACGTGTTGAAGATGGCAACACATTAATGGATTTTGAGCCTGAAGAAATAAAACGCAATTCAAGTATCAGCAGTTCGTTCCATCAATACGACTGGGATAAACATACCGTAACTTTTATTGATACACCCGGAGATCAAAATTTCTTTACAGATACAAGGATATGCATGCAGGCTGCCGATGGTGCAGTAGTTGTCATTGATGCAGTGGATAGTGTAAAAGTTCAAACCGAGCAGGCGTGGGAATTTGCCAAAGAGTTCAACATGCCATGTCTTATTTTTATAAATAAACTTGACAGGGAAAGAGCCGATTTTTTACGTACGTTTAAAGATGCAGATGAATGTTTCAAACCAAAACCGATTATTACACAACTTCCCATAGGAAAAGAAGAAGATTTTAAAGGTGTTGTCGATCTTGTCAGCATGAAAGCTTATACATATGATGCAGACGGTAAGGTTACAAAAGGCGACATACCTTCGGATATGCAGGATCTTGTTGAAACAGAGAGGGAGACATTTATTGAAAATGTTGCGGAAGCGGATGATGAGCTGATTGAACGGTACCTTGAAGGAGAAACTCTGTCTGATGATGATTTATTGGCTGCCTTAAAAAAAGGTACGTTATCCCGTGAATTTGTTCCGGTTCTTTGCGGATCTGTTACCAAAAATATAGGCATTGATTTGCTGATGAATTTTATAGTCAATTGTATGCCCTCCCCTATTGACAGAGGCTTAAAAGTTGGTATTGATCCTGAAAACGAAAATGAAATTGATCGCAAGCCTGACCCTGACTCGCCTTTTTCAGCTTTTGTATTTAAAACCGTGGCCGACCCATATGCCGGTCGCCTTTCAATATTCAGAGTGGTTTCAGGAAAACTTGGATCTGATGGAAACTTTTATAATGTAAACAAGGAAACAAAAGAACGGTTCAATCAGTTGCTGACAATTGCAGGCAAGGAACAAAAAGCTGCGTCAGGAGCCGGGCCGGGTAGCATTGTTGCAGTGGCGAAACTAAAGGAAACAACCACAGGGGATACACTTTGCGATGAGTCTGCCAGGATAAAATATGCCTGTGCAAAGCCTCTGCCCAACCTTATTTCTTTTGCCCTTGAATCCAAGACAAAAGGTGATGAGGATAAGATATACATTTCATTAAACAAACTTTTAGAGGAAGATACAGCATTAGTACTTGAACGTAATTCCGAAACAAATGAGATTCTCTTATCCGGAGCAGGACAGATTCATATTGAGACCACTATAGAAAAACTGAAAAGAAAGTTTAATGTTGAAGCAATCCTCAATACTCCAAAAGTTCCCTACAAAGAGACAATTAAAAAGAAAGTCCGGGTTCAGGGAAAACACAAAAAGCAGTCCGGTGGTCATGGGCAATATGGTGACTGCTGGATTCAGATGGAACCCCTGCCCCGTGGGAAAGGTTTTGAGTTTGTTGATGCCATTGTAGGTGGTGCAATACCAAAAACCTATATACCGGCTGTTGAGAAAGGAATTATTGAATCAAGCCCAAAAGGGTTTCTTGCAGGATTTCCATGCACCGATTTCAGGGTTACACTGGATGACGGTTCATTTCATGCTGTTGATTCTTCTGAAATGGCGTTTAAAATTGCAGGTTCCCTTGCTTTTAAAAAAGCTGTCGAAGATGCCAAACCGGTTTTGCTGGAACCTATAATGAAGGTTACCATTACAACGCCTGATGAATACATGGGCGATATCATGGGGGATCTGAACGGAAGGCGCGGCAGGGTTCTTGGAATGGACAGCGCCGGGAAAAATCAGGTAATAAATGCAAATGTTCCTATGGCCGAATTTTTAAAATATGCGCCGGATCTCAGATCCATGACAGGCGGCAGAGGTATGTATTCCATGGAATTTTCGCATTATGACGAAGTTCCTGCCCAGATATCAGAAAAGGTTATAGAAGAAATTAATAAGAGTAAGGAACGAAGATAATTTTATGATTGAAGATTGTCGATTGTATATTGAAGATTTAATGTATTCTATCGATTTTAATTATAATGACTGAGCGAAGCGACTTCCACCAATCGACAATCATCAATCGTAAATCTTCAATCCTGGATCCAGTCCGCAGTGAAAAGCCGCACTTTCATCAAGCATTTTCGTTAAACCACCTCGATCAGATGGAATAAATCCGAAAGATTTCTTCCATACTTCATCATCCTCCATACAAAAATAGACCATCACATCCGGGGAATATTCTCTTATCCACCTTAACATTTTACTGTAAAGTTTGATGCGTAACGGCTTAAAATACCTCATTTTACCGTCCATGCCTGAAATAAATTCGCCGTATATTATCTTTGAATCGGGAAAGCGTTTTTGTATTATCGTCTTTAAAGGCGGCATATAACGAAAAGTGCCGAGACTTATCCACACAATATTTTCTGCAGAAACATTGGAAAATATCTGTTCAACAACCTGCCTGTAATCTTCTTCACATCCGTTATAAATAACCATGGGATCAAAATGAAAGGCAACAGGGTAGCCCCATGATTCACATTTTGCAGCAGCTTTAAGCCTGGCTGAAAGTGACGCTGTATTGCGTTCTTCATCGTGAATCACCTTATTTGTATTAAGGGACCAGGAAACTATTGTTTTACGGTTGTGTTGAAGCTTTTTCAGACTATTGACAGCCGTTGTTTTGGTTTTCAGCTCCAGTACCGTATTAGACTGTTCTGAAAATTTCGGTACCAGCATGTTTGAAAGGTCGGTCCATGGCTCCCATATCATACTGTCTGTAAATTCTCCGGTTCCTATCCTGCATATCTTTTTTTCTGCAAACAGATCGTCGAGTTCTAAAAGAAGAGCTTCATGGTTTATAAAATACTGGAGAATCGGGGGATGAAAATATGACTGCAAAATGCAGTAGGAACAGTCCATGCTGCAGAAAGTTCCGATATGCAGTATCTTATAGCCACAGCAGGTATAATAACTGGTGCCCGGACAATTTTTGACAAAAGCGCCCTTATTTCGTGTGAGAAAGAGAATTTCCTTTCCCTTCCGTACCGGATCATCAGCCTGGGCTATGGAACCATAAACCTCTTTTACATTCCGAACTATTAAAGAAGGACATTTAAAACGTGACAGGATGGATTCAGTCAAAGGAGAATCGGCAATTTGCTGATCAATATATATTTTTAAAGGCTGCATTTTGATTTTTTAGTAACCGTATTTCCATTGAAGATTTACGATTGTATATTGAAAATTTAATGTATCCTATCGATTTTAATTATAATGACAGAGCGAAGCGACTTCCACCAATCTTCAATCTTCAATATTCAATCTTCAATTAATTCTAAATACCATAAACCATATTTCCATTGAAAATTTACGATTGTATATTGAAGATTTAATGTATTCTATCGATTTTAATTATAATGACATAGCAAAGCGACTTCCACCAATCTTCAATCTTCAATCTTTAATATTCAATATTCAATTAATTGTAAATACCATAAACCATATTTCCATTGAAAATTTAATGTATTCTATCGATTTTAATTATAATGACATAGCAAAGCGACTTCCACCAATCTTCAATCTTCAATCTTCAATATTCAATTAGAAGAGGGTCATTGACACCCGCTTACCTTTATTCTATAAAAGAAACCATGCCAAATGATAAAGTAAAAGGTAAAAGACTGGTCGGTCTTTTTCTGCTCGGTTGTCTACTGTTCAACTTTCCCATCCTGTCTTTGTTCAACCTCAAGGTTATAGTATTCGGCATCCCGTTGTTATACCTTTATATTTTTTCAATCTGGTTAATATTTATCGTCTTTATTTATTTAATCACAAGGTTCAGCAAAGAGACCACACCGCAATTTCTCGAAAAGAGATGAATGATGCTAAAAACAGAAGCCATACTTTTCTTTTCCTTCGGTTATATGGGCCTGCTTTTTGCCATCGCATATTTTGGTGACAGACATGCAAAAATCGGCCGCAGCATTATCAGCAATCCGTATATTTATACTCTCTCCATGGCTGTTTACTGCACAGCCTGGACTTTTTATGGCAGCGTTGGCCGTGCAGCAGTCACAGGCCTGGGTTTCCTGCCTATCTATATCGGCCCTACCCTTATGGCGGCATTAGGGTGGCTTGTGCTGCGAAAGATCATACGAATAAGCAAGATACACCATATCACCTCCATAGCTGATTTTATTGCTTCCCGATACGGCAAGAGCTCAACATTGGGGAGTGTGGTTACCATTATTGCCGTTTTGGGTATCATCCCGTATATTTCACTTCAGCTAAAGGCTATTTCAACAAGCTTTATGATCTTAAAGGGGTATCCGCTGATCAATATGCCGAGCCATTTCGCAGAAATGCCTGTCCTTAAAGACACTGCATTTTATATTGCATTGATATTGGCAGTTTTTACCATCCTTTTTGGAACACGCCATCTTGATGCAACTGAACGCCATGAAGGTCTGGTTGCGGCTATTGCATTTGAGTCGATAGTAAAACTGTTAGCTTTCCTTGCCGCCGGCATATTTGTTACATACGGAATTTACAACGGTTTTGGTGATATAATTGAAAGGGCCGAAGCAATACCCGAATTAAAACAGTCGCTTACCATAGGAATCTGGGCCGGTTCATATATTAACTGGAGCATATATATTTTTCTTTCAATGATGTCCATATTATTCCTGCCCCGTCAATTTCAAGTGGCAGTTGTTGAAAATGTAAATGAAGACCATTTAAAAAAAGCCATCTGGCTTTTCCCCTTATATTTACTGGCCATAAATATTTTTGTTCTGCCAATCGCTTTTGGAGGTGTACTCCATTTCACCAACGGAAGCGTAGATGCAGACACTTTTGTCTTAACCCTCCCAATGGCACATCATCAACAAAGCCTGGCACTGTTTGTTTTCATAGGAGGAATGTCTGCCGCAACCGGCATGGTGATATTTGCAACCATCGCTCTTTCCACTATGATCTGTAACGATCTTGTTATGCCGGTGCTGCTGCGTCTCCAATTTATTAATCTTGCCGGACGTGGTGACTTGAGCAGCTTTCTTTTATTTATTCGCCGGGGGAGTATCATACTGGTACTACTTTTTGGTTATGCTTATTTTCGTTTGATCGGTGAATATTATACCCTGGTTTCCATTGGGCTTGTCTCATTTGCTGCTGTTGCACAGTTTGCCCCGGCTATTTTAGGGGGTATATTCTGGAAAGGCGGGACGCGATCCGGTGTATTAAGCGGGCTGGTTCTAGGTTTTCTGGTCTGGGCATACACCCTTGTTTTTCCTTCCCTGGTTCAGGCAGGATTTCTGCCTGAAAAGTTCATTGCCGAGGGTCCTTTTAGCCTTGAGCTGCTTAGACCTTTTCAACTGTTCGGCCTCCAGGGCTTTGATCATATCACACATGCAGTTTTCTGGAGTATGCTTATCAATATTACAGCTTACATAGGAGTCTCACTTTTCAGTCGTGCAAGCGCAATTGAACATACTCAGGCCGCTTTTTTCGTAGACGTGTTTAAGTATTCGGAAAAGTATGAAAAATCATCTTTCTGGAGAGGAACAGCATCCATTACTGACCTTACATCCCTTTTAAAACGTTTTTTGGGAGAACAAAATACAGATAAAGCATTATCCGCTTATGCCGCTTCGCATAATATCAACTGGAAAGAAGGTTTAACGGCTGATGCCGATATGGTCAGTTATGCCGAAAAATTGCTGGCAGGGGCTATAGGTTCGGCCTCGGCACGTGTTATGGTATCATCTGTTGTTAAAGAAGAACCCCTTGGTATAGACGAAGTGATGGATATTCTTGATGAAACACGGGTGATTATTGCATACAGCCATGAACTGGAAAGAGCAACAGCTGAACTTAAAGCCGCTAATCAACGCCTGAAGGAACTTGATAGATTAAAAGACGAGTTTATTTCAACGGTCACACATGAATTGCGCACCCCACTGACATCTGTGCGATCTATATCAGAAATACTTTATGATAATCCTGATATTGATGCAGCACAGCAAAAAAACTTTTTAGGAATTATTATCAAGGAAAGCGAGAGGTTAACCAGGCTTATCGTTCAGGTGTTGGATTTCCAGAAGATCGAATCAGGCAGGATGGAATGGGAAATTTCCCGGGTTGACTTTAGAGAGGTCATTAAAGATGCTATTTTGGCTACAAGCCGTTTGATACAGGATAAAAAGGTTAAGATTGAATCCAACCTCCCAGATTCATTCCCTTTGATTGATGGAGATAAAGATCGGTTGATTCAGGTTATGGTAAATCTTATTTCCAATTCAATAAAATTCTGCGACAGCGACCAGGGTGTTATATCCATAAATCTTACAGCTAAATCGGATCATCTGAAAGTCAATGTGAGAGATAACGGAATCGGAATCAGCCGGAAGGACCAGAAGATTATCTTTCAGGAATTTCAGCAGGTTAAAGATACTTCTACGGGACGTCCGCCGGGAAGCGGCCTTGGACTTGCAATTACCAAGCGAATTATCGATTTTCATAAAGGAAAAATCCGGGTCAAAAGCAAGCCCGGAAAAGGTTCAACCTTTTCGTTTACACTGCCGCTTTAGCATTCCAGGTTCAAGGTTCATGGGTTCAAGGTTCACGGTTAATAACCACCCCGAACCGCTTTTCCTATCCATTATCGAGTAACCAGCACGCAGCATCCAGCATCCAGCACCGACCAGGCTTCGCCTTCGGCTACGAAGGCAAGCGAGTAACGAGTATCCAGTATCCAGCAACAAGTAACCAGCATCCAGTATCGAGTATCCAGTATCGAGAAACCAGCATCCAGTATCGAGTAACCAGCATCGAGAAACCAGTATCGAGCATCCAGCAACGCTTGCCGGGGCGTAGCCAAAGGCGAAGCCTGGAGCAACCAGAATCAGTATTTCTTTCGAGCGTAAAAGGTCTTTCTGGAAGCAAGCCTGGCTTCTTTTAAAGTGTGTATCCCCTGTTTAGCCAGAAGCGGAATTAATTTAAGAAAAATCTCACCTGCTGCAATAGCATCACCTAAAGCTGTATGCCTGCCGACAATACTTACCCCCAATCTTTCAGCTATTGCTTCCAGGTTGTGATCTTCCTGAAAAGGATGAACAACAGAAGAAAGAAGCAGAGTATCCAATACAGGATTCGAGAATTTAACACCTGTCTTTTCCTCTTTTACCTGCAACATGCGCATATCAAATGCTGCATTATGTGCAACAAGGATAGTATCTTCAGAAAATTTGTGAAATAAAGGAAGCACTTTTTCGATGTAGGGCTGGTTATGAAGCATGTCAGGTTTAATGCCATGTATCTGTATCGATTCAAAAGGCAATGATCGTCTGGGATCTATTAACTGATCGAAATTTTCTTCATTCAGCAGATTGCAATTTATAATACGTATGGCTCCGATTGAAATTATCTCATCTCCTTGAGAAGGATTCAACCCGGTTGTTTCCGTATCAAAAACAGTATATGAAAGTTCATCTAAAGAGCGGTTATCCAGCTTAGTATTTTGTCCAGGCTGATTAAACAAATCGAAGTCATAAAATTCCGGTCTGCTTTCAGGCAAGATTGTCGGGCTTGATAAATGTTTCGGCTCCGAAACTTCGATGGCCGGAAGGAGTAATCTAAGATAAGATTTCCTGGAATCTTTACATGAATAAGACCAGATCTCTCCATCATGATGTTTGATGACTTCTTTTAAAGTTAAAGGTATGCTTTCATTTTCAATGGAAATAAACTGTTCATCCCATTTTTTAAGCATTTCAATTTTAACAGGACTGCCGTGCCACAGCAGATCAAGATTGATAAACTGCCCTTTCTTTTCAAATATACAGTCAAATTCTTTAACATTAGTCTCTTTTTTTAACTTATGCAGCAAAAAAAGCGTGGCTAAAACTATTGAGTAACTATCGACCTGAATCCTGATTTTTTCGCTGCATTTTTCTATATTAATTTGCATGTCAAGCCGCTCTTTTGTTTTTCGTTTGATAACTTCAAGCATGTCTTTAGCCTTCATTTGAACCAGCGGCCACCTGGTGCGAATACGGGAAATAGAATCTGAATCGGCTTTGTCAACTATCTTACCGATTATCAGTGATTCTTTATGTATAATTTTTCTGAAAATATCGAGTTGAAACCTGTCCATATCCGGAAATTCACGAATCGCTTCAATAGCTGCACGCACACTGGCAAGTGATCCCCTGATTCCCCTTCTTAGAGATTGCAAAAGTGAATCTATCCTGCTGTCGGATTCGAATTGCTGTGTGATATCGTGAAGAGTAAGGATAAAACCTTTAAATTCCCTCTGATTATTGAGAATAGGGACTGCCTCAACACGCAAAAGACGGTCTTGATTATCTGCAACAACAAAATAAGAAGCCACGTCGTTTTCCTTGCGCTTTAATTTATCGGCAATCTCGTCTACGGCATGTACAATGAGATTTTTATCAATTATGCTGAAAACCGACCGCCCAAGTCCGATAAAACGGCCCGATTCATTTCCGCCAACAGCTTCATGAAAGCTGTTATCTTTATCACCGATAAGAAACCTTTTGGCCCGTTTGTTGTATAAAAGAATCTGTCCTTCCCTGTTACAGATTAATACACCCTCAGGCAATTCAGCCATTATTGCTGCCAGAATATTTTTTTCTTCTTCGGATTCTGATTTTGCCTGCCGGATTCTTTTTTCTATGTTGTTTTGTAATTCTTCAAAGTGTTCCGCCCATTCGTTTATAACTTTGGCAAGACGCACCACTTCCCCGCCTCCTTCAGGATGAATACGATGGGATGGGTTGACCGAATTAATCAAGATGGTTTCTTCGGTAAGTTTGTCCAGTGGAAGAATATAGAAACGAAACACCCAGTCAAGACCGAACCCCAGGCCAGCCAGCAATAGAAAAACAGCTGTAAATACATATAAAAAATTCCGCTCTATAAGGTCTTTCAAAAATAACTGCTCTCCCGGCAAAAGCTGGTGCCAGAACAAAAAAGCAAGACTGATTATAAAAAGTAAGGTAAATGCAATAGAAACTACTGCAAACCACATAAATTTATTATTTTGCTTCATTTTTGTTCGATTTTTTAAAACCATGTCCTTTGGGCATGGTCAGAAATAATTGTTTTTGCTTGAGTAAATAAGAGTGACTAAAGTGAACTAAAGTGTCTAAAGTGCCTAAAGTTAAGGAATTCTGTCTATTTTATTTTTATAAAAAAATGGCTTGCCAAGGCGTAGCCAATCAGGCTTCGCCTTTGGTTACGCCGTGACAAGAGGCGAAGATGGCTTGCCGGTGCGTAGCCAAAGGCGAAGACCGGAGCTAAGCGACACCACAACTTTAGGCACTTTAGCTCACTTTATCCGCCACCGTACTTTGGCGGATTTAGTCACTTTTAATATAGTGTAACCTACAGCCCAGAGGGGCAAATCAATGTTACGTCCTTCCCCGAATAACGGGATCTTCGACAGGCGTTGATTATTTACTCTTGTCGATCCCCCTTTGCCTGAATGCTTCGTACAGCG
>JAUWMJ010000196.1 GCA_030613225.1 Desulfobacterales bacterium | reverse complement strand
GGTTTCCCGCTGAAAGCGGGATTTAGCCTGCGGCGGGGTCGCATTTTTCATATTGCCTGACATAGTTGATGAACCTGCGAACGGGAGCAGTTACGCGCAATGTGCCACTCCTAAATATCTCAAAACCGTGCAGTTTTCATCAGTTAACCTTGAACCGTGAACCATGGAACTTTGAACCCGAGTTACTGCATATTTTAAAAAGAACATCTTCCAATACAAGCTTCGGGTTCTGTCCTGTTTTTTTAAGTATTAAATCAGCTTTACTCAGGCATTCAAGAGCATAAATGAGTTCATTCTTTGTAAATTTGTCAGACTTTTGCAGCATCATAAAAACAGGATATGAATTTTTTGGATTTTTTGCAATAATAAGATCTGTGGAGGCTTTGCTTTTTTTCTTCTTTTTTCCCCCTTTTTTTTGCTTTTTAACATCCTTATCCGTCTCTTCTGAAAGCATATTTTCCCAATCATCCATATGCTCTAAAAAAGCTCTGTCATGCTCAATTATTTCAGGCATGACGTTGCTTTGAAAATGATTATACCGGCATCCTGCAAACCAAACACTGCCTTCCGAGCTTTCAGTAAAATCCTTGATAATAAGAAGCTTTCTAACCTGGTTAACTATTGCAGCAAGAAGTTGAAGCGGATGGTCTATTTCACCTCCGGCAAGGAGTGAATTCAAGTAAAAAAGGGCCCTTTCAATGTTTTTATCGGTTACTGCATTTGTAAATTCATATATTGGATCTTTTTTTGTTCGTTTTAAAACATACTCCACGTCCTGCGCTGTTATATTTTTCCGCTTCCCAACATAACTGATAAGTTTATCCATATTGCTTGAAAAGGTGCGCAGGTCAAAACCAGTCATATTATACATGGCCATATATACGCCTCTGTCCATTGTCTTATCGTTTTGTGTGAGAATGGATTTCATCTTTTCATTCAAAACCTCTTCCTGGGCTATTTTGTCAGCCCTTCGATCTCCTTTTGGTACAAAACAGTCAATTATCATCCCGTTTTTTTCAATGCTTTTATAAAGACTTTTCCTTTTATCCACAAAATCCGTTGTAATAATAAGATGGTTTCCTTTTGGAAATCCTTTCTCAATAGCTTCCTGCAATTTCTTGCTTTTATCCTCACCGGAAGGCACAGACAGGCTGTTCTCAAGGCAGTAATCGATGATTTCGTCGAGCCATTTTTCGTCGCTGAATCTGCTTGTAAATATTTTAAACGTTTTACCTCGGTTTGTTTTATCGACATCTTCAAAGGAAAGATTTAAAAGCCCTAAAAGGCTTAAAAGATGTTTTGCAGCTTTTTTAATATCGTTTTTATCATATTCCTCCTTTGCTTTTTTAAGTATCTTTTCTTCATCCTGCTTTGAATAGAAGATCCTGGAGTCAATAATAGATACAACCTTTAAGCCTGACAAAAGAGAAAATGTATTTACCCGCGCTATCACCTCATGAATGTCTTCACTCGATCCATCAAACGGATCATAGTTAAGACTACGCCCTGAACTTGGAACCAGGGCATCTAAAAGCTTTTCAAATGCTTCTTTGCAGAGCAGTTCTTCTCCATATATCAGAAACACAGAGGCAAACTGATCCTCTTTTTTATCTTTTATATATTTTTCGAGTTCTTTGTAATTTATTATCGGCATTGGTTAACAGTATGTAATAATAAAAAGTAATCACGAAAACACGAAATGAAGAAAGCACGAAATTAAATTTTGATGCTCTCGTGAAAAGTCATTTTTCACCACTGAGATCACAGAGAACACAAAGAATTTTTTATATTATTAATTAGCCCTACAACGCAACTTAAAAGCTTTATTTAGCAACAACTTCTTTTTGTATCATGCGATATTGTTGTAGGGTTAGTTATATCTGTGACCTCCGTGTTCTCTGTGGTAAATTCGACTTTTTGCGAATTCATAATTTTTCTTTTTCGTGTTTTCGTATTTTCGTGCTTTCGTGATAATAAAGTTTATCTTAATTTTTTTCCGGTGGTCTTCGCAACAGCATAATCATTACAGCAGCAATCATCGCCAATGCTGCGCCGACTGTTTGCGAAACAGACAAAGCCCAGGAGATAGAGTAGCCCTGGGTGTCACCACGAAATGTCTCAATGATTGCAAAGGTTACCCCATAAAGCAAAACGTAAATCCAGAATAACTGGCCGTCAAATTTCTTGTATCTACGGACAAAAACCAGAACACCATAGATTATAAGATAATTTAAAGAAAAATAAAGCTGCACAGGATGGAGAGGAATGCCGGTGGGGGCGAGGGATTCAGGATGCATGAAGGTAACGGCCCAGGGAAATTCGCAGGCCCTGCCATAACAGCAACCCGCAAAAAAACATCCAAACATTCCCATGAACTGGCCGACAGCAATAGACGGGGCTATAATGTCAGCAGTTTTCCAAAGGGGCATCGCTGTCGATTTCATATAGATAAGCCCTGTAATCAAGGCTGCGATAAACCCTCCGTAAAAAACAAGCCCTCCATTTTGTATCCTTATTATTTCCAAAGGATCCTGAAAAAATATACCGGGGTTTGCAGCAATATAAAACAGCCGTGACCCGACAATAGCTGCGAACAGCAAATAAAAACAAAGATCCATGATCTTTTCCGGATCTTCCCCTGTCCTTTTGGCTTCTTTCCTTGCAAGCAATATCCCTGATATCAATCCTATTGCTATGAAAAAACTGTAGCTGCAAACGGAAAACTTTCCAATTTTAAAAAGGATGGGGTGCATTTATCATAACCGTTCAAGGGTTCAGGGTTCAAAGGTTCATGGTCGGCAATATGAATGCTTAGGATCTGTTATGTAATAACTATCACATTTATCCATCTCAGATTCCAGCCATCTTTGGCCGATCTTCAATCACAAAATCCTCGAAATAGCCCGCTATTCCTGTGGTTTTGCTCAATCAGATCGATCAAATCCAACTAAAATCTGAGCGGCTCAATGCAACATTTATTACATAACAGATCCTTACCATTTATCGCAACTTTCAATTTATTCGGGCAGTTTTTTAAATAGAAGGTGAATAATAAAAACAGCAATTCCTATGGATATGGCGCTGTCTGCAATATTAAAAGCAGGCCAGTGCAAATCGCCCAGGTATAAATCAAGAAAATCAACCACCTTTCCAAAACGTATTCTGTCAATCAGGTTTCCGATGGCGCCCCCGAAAATCATGGCAAAAGCAGAGGCAAGCCAAGGATGTGTCTTTGGTGTGTTTTTATAGAACCAGAAGATTAACCCGACAGCCAGTGATGAAATCAAAAGAAAAACTATGGTTCGCAAATTCGCACTTTGATTTGCCAGAAAACCAAAGGCTCCACCTGGATTTTGAATATGAGTAATGTTGAAAAATCCTGGTATTACCGGCACTGAATGATAAAGAGGCATTGATTTTAAAATCAATGCCTTTGTTATCTGGTCAGCGATCACAATTAATCCGGCAACACCGGCAAGTAAACTATATTTGCTGTTAAATATTTTCATACCGGTTCTTCCTTCGCTATAAGATCCAGCGCCTGCCGGCACCGGTCGCAAATTGCAGGATGGTCAGAATTTGTTCCAACCGAAGGTTCATGCATCCAGCATCGTTCGCACTTATCACCTTCAGCAACCTCAACCTTAACTGACAAACCTTTAATATCGCTGCTCTCGTATGCGTCGGTAAGCCTTTCGCCGTCAAGCAAGGATGCTTTAGAAACAATGAATATAGACTTTAAATCATCTGCATACGGATGCAGCGTGTCATGAAGCTCTTTTATACATGAGATTGTAACAGCAGCATCAAGGGGGTGGCCGATAAGTTTTTTAGCCCTGGCTTCTTCAAGAGCCTTTGTCACCTCTGAACGAATTTCAAGCAAACGTTCCCAGTTTCCTGCCAGGTTTTCATCTTTCCTGTTTTCGTTTACTTCAGGCAAAGATGCCAGGTGAACGCTTTCCTCTTTTTCCTTTTGTTCCGGCATGAAACTCCATATCTCCTCTGATGTGAATGACAGTATCGGTGCCATCAGCCGCACCATGGAGTCAAGCATGCTGTACATAACTGTCTGGGCACTTCTCCTTTCGTTTGATTTAGGCGGTGAAGTGTACAACCTGTCCTTGAGAATATCTAAATAAAATGCAGAAAGATCAAGGGTACAATAATTGTAAAGCGCATGGTAAACCAGATGAAATTCGTATGTATTATAAGCTTGCCTGGTTTTTTCGATCAGTTCGGAAAGCCTGTGCAGGGCAAATCTGTCAATGTCCGGCATCGATTCATACGAAACCGAATCTTTTTGGGGACTAAAATCAGACAAATTGCCCATCAGAAATCTGCAAGTATTTCTTATCCTTCGATAAGCATCGCTTAGCTGCTTTAAAAATTTTTCGGATATGCGGATATCATCCCTGTAATCAGATGCGGAAACCCAAAGACGTAATATCTCAGCTCCGTATTTATCTATAACCTCGCTTGGAGCCACGATATTTCCGATAGACTTGGACATCTTTTTTCCTTGTGCATCAACAACATATCCATGGGTTAACACAGCGTTATAAGGTGCGGCCCCCCTTGTTCCGACAGCGGTTAGAATCGAACTATGGAACCATCCCCTGTGCTGGTCAGTCCCTTCCAGGTAAAGATCGGCAGGCCATCTTAGATTCGAACGCTGTTCAAGTACTGCTGCATGACTCACACCTGAATCGAACCATACATCCAGGATATCGGTCTCTTTCACAAAAGATGCATTCCCGCACTTTTCGCACACCGCCCCTTTAGGCAGAAATTCATCCGCATCCTTTTCAAACCAGATATCCGCACCGTGCTTTTCAAATGCAGTACAAACGCTATCGATTATTTCCTGGTTTATATACAGTGCTTCGCACTTATCACAATAAAATACGGTTATGGGGACACCCCAGGCCCGCTGCCTGGATACACACCAGTCCGGACGATTTTCGATCATGCTGTATATTCGTTCCTTGCCCCAGTGGGGAATCCATTCAACCCTGTCGATCTCTTCAAGGGTTTTCTTTCTCAAACCTGTCTTGTCCATGGAGATAAACCATTGGGGCGTAGCACGAAAAATAACAGGCTCTTTGCATCGCCAGCAATGAGGATATGAATGTTCTATTGTTTCTTCCGCAAGGAGTGCCCCGGTCTCCTTAAGTTTTGCATTGACATTTTTATTTGCATCAAAGACAAACTGTCCGCTGAAAAATCCAACATCTTGTGTAAAACATCCTTTGTCATCGATTGGAGAATAGACATCGATGTCATACTGAAGGCTTACTTCATAATCTTCGCGGCCATGTCCCGGAGCTGTATGGACACAACCTGTGCCGGCCTCAAGTGTAACATGATCGGCTAAAATTAAAATCGATTCCCTGTTATAAATAGGATGCATGCATTTTTTTCGTTCAAGCATTTTCGGATCAATATCCGCAAGAATTTTATAGTCGGCAATGCCAAAGGTGCCCATACAGCTTTCCACAAGTTCTCCGGCCATGATCAAAACTTCGTTATTGCCGACATCAACTGCAACATATTTAAAATCAGGATGAAAGGCTATGGCCATGTTCGCCGGGATAGTCCAGGGTGTTGTTGTCCAGATCACAACAAATATTTTTTTTCCCGATAGAGTCTGCACTTCACTGCTGAGGTCACCTTTCAATGGGAATTTTACAAAAATCGACGGGGATGTCTCATCGTGATATTCTACTTCCGCTTCCGCCAGAGCAGTCTGACATGTAGAACACCAGTATATAGGCTTTTTGCTCCTGAAAAGGCTTCCGTTGAGCGCAAATTTCCCACACTCCCTTGCAATTGTAGCTTCGTAAGCATAGTTCATGGTTAAGTATGGATTTTCCCATTCACCCATTACACCCAGCCTTTTAAACTCTTCCCTCTGAATGTCTATAAATTTTTCCGCATATGATCTGCACAGCTTTCGGACCTGGGCCATTGAAAGATCTTTCTTTTTAGCTCCAAGCTCTTTTTCCACGTTATGCTCAATGGGAAGACCATGACAGTCCCATCCCGGCACGTAAACCGCATCAAAACCCACCATCTGCCGTGACCGGACTATGATATCTTTTAATATTTTGTTTAAAGCCGTACCGATATGTATATAACCGTTTGCATATGGCGGTCCGTCATGAAGAATAAAAAGTTCGCTCCCCTTTGAAGCATTTCTTATCTTCTCATGCAAACGGCTTTCTTCCCAGTATTTTAATTGCTCCGGCTCACGCTTTGCCAGATTTGCCTTCATCGGAAACTTTGTCGCCGGAAGGTTGAGTGTCTTCTTATAATCCATTTAATCCTCCGTAATTCATCAATCTTTTTTATTCAATT
>JAUWMJ010000021.1 GCA_030613225.1 Desulfobacterales bacterium | reverse complement strand
AGACTACGCTTTTCAAGCTTCAGGCTACGCTTTTCAAGCTTCAGGCTACGCTTTTCAAGCTACGCCCCGACAAGACGCCCCGACAAGACGCCCTGACGAGACGCCATGACAAGTCGCAGGACAAGGGTAAGGGACTTTTTGACATTTTAGCGTTTTGGCGTTATAATTAAGTTATTCCTTTCAAAAAAGCGAGAGAAAACACATAATGCATGATATCAACTATTCCCACCAGCACGAACT
The DNA here is from genome assembly GCA_030613225.1 of Desulfobacterales bacterium. The sequence goes on along the minus strand of JAUWMJ010000021.1, from coordinate 14,840 downwards.
GATTGAACACGACTTGTTGGGCTGCTGTAAAAACTGCCGGGCCAGAAACGTAAAATGGAACAAAACCGGGAATGAGGAGAAAGCAAATGATTGTTCTTTTCTCGGGTTTTCTATTTGACATTTTTTATTTTTTGGGTCATCATGACCATGATTCCTGGTAAAGGAGAATGAACGTGGATGAAGAAACTGTAAATGTTGCAGAGGCCAAAAAGCACTTTTCCGAACTTTTGGGTCAGGTAGCTTATCGTAAAATGCATATACTAATCACAAAAAGAGGTAAGCCGATGGCCCGTTTAGTACCTGTAGAGGAATTCGCCGTGCACCTGAGCAATGCGCAAGGATGGCTGAAAGATGACGATCCTTTTTTTGATGCCATGGAACGTATCGTTCAAGATCGGTCGATGCATGTACCAAGAATCCTGGGAGAAGCACCCGCCGAGTAATGTACCTTCTGGATACAAACATTCTAAGTGAGCTTGTTAAAAAGCGTCCAAATCCATATCTGCTATCTCAATTGCAGTCAAAGCCTTCTCATGCCCTGCTCACTTCATGTATCTGCGTTATGGAATTACGCTTTGGTAGTATGCTCCGAGAGGATTCTGAAGTGTTTTGGTCAAAAATAAACGAGGAGATAATTTCCAGAGTAAAGGTTATCCCCCTTAAAAAAAATGATGCGCTGATAGCAGGAGATATTCTGGCGGACATGCGAAAAACCGGCCAGAGCATAGGCATTGAAGATGTCTTGATCGCATCATCTGCAATTACGAATAAATGCATCATGGTCACGGCCAATACTCGCCATTTTTCAAGAATAAATAACCTGGTCGTAGAAAATTGGCTTAAGGAAACTTAATAGATTATTTTAAAACATTGTTTCCAAAACGACTTGCAGGCACATTGAAAGATCCATGCTTTGCCTAAAGGCTTCAGACCACGCTTTTCAAGCTTCAGGCTACGCTTTCAAGCTTCAGGCTACGCTTTCAAGCTTCAGGCTACGCTCTTCAAGCTTCAGGCTACGCTCTTCAAGCTTCAGGCTACGCTTTTCAAGTACGCCCCGACAAGACGCCCTGACAAGTCGCAGGACAGGGGAGAAGGGGGTTTTTGACATTTTTGCGTTTTGGCGTTATAGTCAGGTTATTCCTTTCAAAAAGCGAGAGAAACACACACAATGCATGATATCAACTATTCCCACCAGCACGAACTGATTGAACACGACTTTTTGGGCTGCTGTAAAAACTGCCGGGCCAGCCTTGAAATAATAAAACCACATATCATGGCATTTGCCGGAAATATTAAAGGTTATACCAAAAAGATGCTTGAGGCTCTCAAGCCTGAAGATCTTTATCGACTATATCAGCTTCTGGACGATCTCGCCCATATGGAGGCCGGGGGTAATCTTGCCGGCCTTATCCTGGAAGAACCTGACATACGGGCGGAACTGCCTTTGATTCGCTCGTATTATTCAACATTTTTTGATATTCATGAGATTCAACTGGCAAAAAACCTGCTTAAATCACACTCACCGTGGGAAACGTTAAAATCTTTTCCCCTTTATCCACGATATGAGGCCCTTGTAAGAAACCAGATCGAGGCCATGCATATTAAAGCAGACAGCACACTGGTATTTATCGGGTGCGGCCCTGTGCCCATAAGCCTGGTTCTCATGAGCCGTCTCTATAGACTTAGATCTGTTGGGCTGGACATTTCGGGCAAAACCGTTGAATTGTCGAAAAAAGTGATTAAATGCCTTGGACTGGAAAAGAAGATCAAAATCATCCGTGGAGATGACTCTAATCTTAGAGAAATCGATTGGGATATGGTGCTGGTTTCGGCCCTTGCAGAACCCAAAGCCAGGATTTTTAAAAGCCTTAGAGAAGTTTTGAAAAAGCGTAAAAAGAATGTTCCGGTAGTTTTCCGAACTTATACAGGAATGCGTGCCGTCCTGTATAAACCGGTTCAGCCTGACGATATAAAAGGGTTTAAAATTATCAGTCAGGTTCTTCCCACAGGGCGTGTTAATAATACGATCGTATTTGCAGAGCTTATATGATTTTACTTATTTTCCCATTAATTCTGCGTTTAACATTATCTTTCAGTCGTTTTGATTTCAAATTGATAACTGTATAGCCATATTTTAGATTCTTTTCAACAAGATCAGGATAATTTTTAAGACTTGTTCTAAGTTTCCGACCGTTGGATGTAACCTTTCTGAGCATGTTAATCTCTTTTCCGATTACTTTGTTCTGTTTTTTCCTTACAGCATCAAGAAAGGCTTTCCTGCTATTTTTACAATGAGCATAACTTACAACTTTGCCTAAATAGACCAGGGTGTGACCATCACTTCCGCCTGCAATTGCTTTATTAAGATTAAAACCAAGCAAAGCGCATTTCAGGTTCCATTTTTTAAGATTGCCTGAATTGATCACTTCAACACCGTCAATCATTTTAAACAATCGGTTCAGTCGCTCTTCCGGAAAATAAGAGTTTTGAATTCCGGTAAAAACAGGGGAATAAGGATGAGGGAAAACAGTAATCGTCTTAAATGCCCCGGCGCGTCCTATTATTTCTTCCATCTTCAGAGAAGTTGAGCTCATAATAGTATCTCCAAGGAATGGTTTCACATCGTTTTTATAAAATCGTTTCAAGCTCTTAACATCATAAAAGTAGACAAGGATATGGGTCCCTTCTTTTGATGTTATTTCAATACCTGGAATGCTCAGAACATCTTTATAAGAATCGATTTCAACAGCCCCTTGGATTTCATTATGGTCTGTGATTGCGACTCCTATGCCAAGTTTTCCGGCCTGTTTAGCGATTTCTTCAATTGAGTTGTTTCCATCTGAATAATGCGTGTGAAAATGAAGATCTACAACTGTATATTGCCTGATTAGCTCAGGAAGATTTGGTTTTTTAAACTGTATTCTATTCGTAGTGTCCATATTTTTTAATTCTCCCGCAAAGGCTGAAGTTTCTCAAAGAATAAAAGATAACACCTTGGGCCCTTGCGCTGTATGAAATAATATTAGTCAATAGCTGATATTGTCAAGTTGAGACCTTGACGATGCTTTGTATAATATCGGTAAAACAAAAAAAAACTTTAATATATTACATTTTTTATTATTTCACTATTCTCATCACATTTTTTTTCTTTTTCAGTTTTTTCCATAATTCCTTTATGATGATTAAAGCGGCATCCTCTTCCATGAACCTGCCGCTTTCTGAAAGAAATCTGCAGGATTTCAGCAGGTCTTTATTTTCCTCCTCCAATCTGAATGTATCTTTTATACTTATGCCAAGGGATAGTCTTAAATCGGTTAACTTTTCTTCCGGCATGTTAGCGAGTCTTGTCTTTTCCTTAAAGGAAAGCTCGGAAAGGAGCATATTCACTGCCCTGTCAACTGTTCTGGGAAGGTCGGATGTTGATAAGCTGTGGCTGTTAACAGCAGAAAATGGATCAGACATCGAGAAATCGATAATATCAAGATGTAAAACGGTTTCAAGGACTTCTCCGGTAGCTTTGTATATTTTGGGGTCGTTGCTTTCTCTTGGGCCCGCAATGTTCAACACTTCAATTTTATATGTTTCGATCCATGTTTTGATCTGTCCGGCGGCCTTAAAAACAATAGTTTTATTCAAGTCTATATGGAGACATGGGCGATTATTTTTTTCAGCAATTTCCCTGGTTAATTCCGAGCCCCCGGTGAGTTTGCCGTGTGACATAATCAACGTGCCGTCAGAGTCTATAACATTTTTTTCGGTTCTTTTTGAGTAACGGCTGTCAGGCAACTCCTGCAACAGGTATTTGTCAGGCAAAGGTCCCTTTTCAGTTTTTCGCCCCTTGGGCCACCAGCCTCCATAAGGAATGCCAAGGTTTATGGCTACATCAATCGCTGCCTGATCCGCTCCTGTTTGACCGCCCGAAATTATCTTTTTAATCATTGATGATCTCGTAAAAAGTCCGATTTAGACGGTTTCGTAATCCGCCGCAGGCGGACCAAATTCCCCAGCTAAAAAGCAGCGGGACAAGAAGGGCGTGCAAATTTAGTAATCATGAGGCGTACTTATCGTACATTGAATGATTACGAAATACAGCACAACGTCCCGCTGAACTGAAGCGGGAGACTTTTTACGAGACCGTCATCATTAATTTTCCGATACAAATCTACTTAAGGGCTTCTATTTAACCAACTATAATAATATTATTATATTTATTAAGCAACACAAAGATTTGCGATAAGAAATCACCAGCTAATTTTTTAAACCAAAACTTGTTGTGTTTAGCAAAAGGATTCTTTATGGTTGAATTTTAATGTTGATGGCGTCGTAAAAAGTCGAATTTACCACAGAGAACACGGAGCTCACAGAGGTAACCAATTAATAAAATAATTTATTCTCTGTGTTTTCTGCGAGCTCTATGGGGAAAAATGACTTTTTACGACGCCATCCTGCGCTTATTCAAAGACTTTTTACGAGTTCATCAAGGTGCTTGTTTATAATGAATCAAAAACGAAAATCGATCCTGTGCCCCAACTGCGGAAAGCTGATCAGCTCAGATGAACTCAGGTGCCCTTATTGTGATATCCGCGGACCCGGTTCATGGCGGGCGAATAATTTTTTGACCAGGGGGCTGCTTAATACAGATCAGCTCATCAAAATGGTTATCTATGTCAACATCGGGATGTTTGTAATCTCTCTTTTATTTAATCCACTCTTAACAAGTTTTTCTTTAAACCCGCTAAGTTTTTTATCACCGGACAATAATAGCCTTTTGCTTTTAGGAGCAACAGGAACCATCCCTGTTGACAGATTCCATCGCTGGTGGACACTCCTTTCTGCAAATTATCTCCACGGTGGCATCCTTCATATTCTTTTTAATATGTTTGCTTTCAAACAGCTGGCTCCGCTGGTTGCCCGGGAATTCGGTGTTAGCCGCATGTTTATCATTTATACTGCAGGTGGAGTCATCGGTTTCTGGATATCCTGGATTGCCGGTGTATTATTTACTATCGGCGCTTCTGCATCGATATGTGGTTTGATCGGCGCAATGCTCTTTTATGGCAAAAGCAGGGGTGGAGTGTACGGACAGGCAATTTACCGGCAGGTTGTTGGATGGGTAATCGGACTTTTTCTTTTCGGTTTTATTGTTCCTGGTATAAACAACTGGGGACATGGTGGTGGAATTCTTGCAGGCATTCTTTTTGGATTCATTCTGGGTTATAAGGAGAAAAAACCCGAACGCTTAGTTCATAAAACAATTGCTGTTATCTGTATCATCGCTACTGTCGCTGTCCTGGTGTGGGCAATTGTTTCAGGTATTTACTACCGGCTTCAGTAAAAATGCTATTTCCAGAATTTATGGAAGTGGTGTACAGGACCATGGCCGTGGCCTATTTTATACTTTGAACCGGCACGAATGGCTTCATTGATATATGTTTTGGCTTTTCTTACAGCTTCTTCAATTTCACACCCTTTTGCCATACAGGAAGCAATTGCCGAAGAGAGTGTGCAGCCGGTTCCATGGTTGTTTATGGTATTTATACGCTCTCCTTTCAGTATAACAAACCTGTCTTCTTTGGCAAGATACAGAAAATCAGTACTGTCGTTGTCTTTAAGGTGCCCGCCCTTTATAAGCACACTCCGGCTGCCGTATTCGGACAGATCTTTAGCACCTTTTTTAATATCCTCAAAATCATGCAATTCGCAATCCAGTAAAACCGAGGCTTCAGGAAGGTTGGGTGTTACGACACTGGAAAGCGGCATCAGGTGTATCTTAACAGCTTCAATGGCATTGTCTTGGAGAAGTTTATCACCACTTTGGGCTACCATTACAGGGTCAAGGACAATTTTATCTATTTTATATTTTTTCAATACTTGTGCTACTGTCTCAATCAGTTCAGCAGAGTAAAGCATTCCGATCTTCACAGCATCAACACCTATATCAGAGAAAACAGCTTCCATCTGCTTTTCCACAAAATCGGGCGGTACGGCATGGATACCTGTAACTCCTTTTGTATTTTGTGCTGTCAAGGCTGTGATCACAGACATGCCAAAGCAGCCCATTGCAGCGATAGTTTTCAGGTCAGCCTGAATACCTGCGCCTCCACCGCTGTCTGATCCTGCAATGGTGAGTACTTTGCGATATGTGCGGCTTGTATGATTATCAAAGTTTTTTTTATTCAATTTTTAAAACCATGTCCTTCCCCGCATGACGGGATCTTCGATGGGCGTGGTCAGAGATAATCGGCTTTGCCTGAGTATATCTCAAATAGTGAGTAAAGAGTGCCTAAAATGAGCTAAAGTGCCTAAAGTGTCTAAAGTTAAGGAATTCTGTCTATCTTATTTTAAAAAGATGGCTTGCCTGGGCGTAGCCAATCAGACTTCGCCTTCGGCTACGCCGGACAAGAGGCGAAGCCTGGAGCGGAGCGACACCACAACTTTAGGCACTTTAGCTCACTTTAGACACTTTAGTCACTTTTAACCTGGTGTATCCGGCCGCTTCGAGAAGCAAATCAATGCCACGTCCTTTGAGTTTGGATTCTTTACTTAAAATGATCCCATCCTTCAGGTTTAAATTCTTTTGCCCGGCCCGACGAATCGATGATTTCCATTTTTCCTGGGTCTGTTATCTTTCCAATTGGATAAAGAGGATTGTTAAAGGTTTTTCGATATTTTTCGGCAACATCATCGGCTTTATCCGGTGACACAGTGCATAGCAATGTATAATCTTCACCGCCGGCAAGTGTAAATTCAACAGGGTCAAAATCAAACCGGTTACAAAAATTTATCAGATTTTCTGAAATAGGAATTTTTTCAGCAAACAGACTAACACCGACGTTGCTTTCCTTTGCGATGTGTCCGATATCGGAAGAAAGCCCGTCACTGACGTCTATAGCTGCATGAACACCGGTTTGAGCTGCAAGAAAACGGCCTTCGCTTAAAAAGGGCCTTGGAAGAATATGCGAATTAAAAAGGTCTTTCAATTCTTTAGAATCAGTCGGTATATTGTTTAGTATCAGGTGCAGTCCTGCGCGGCTGTCACCAAGAAAGCCTGTGGAAAAGATGATATCTCCACGCTGCGCTGCATTTCTAAGGAGTAATTCCTCCCTTGGGACACTGCCTGTAACAGAAATATTTATAATTAAGTCAACTATAGAAAGGGTAGTATCGCCGCCAAGAATGTTGACATTAAATTCAGAAGCCAGATCTTTAATCCCACGGTAAACATCTTCAAGAAAGTCTGTGGAGCAATCTTCAGGAATTGCAACACTGACAAATGCCTCCCTTGCAGTTCCCCCCATGGCTGCAATATCGCTTAAGTTTACAGCCATAGATTTATATCCAAGATTAAATCCGGTTGTTGCATCTCGCAGAAAATGAACCCGTTCAACCAGCAAGTCTGTGGTTATAAGGCAGACTTGCCCGGAATCCGTATAAAATGCGGCAGCATCATCGCCTATTGCCTTAATAATATTGTCAGGACGGATTAAACAGCCTTGGCTGATTTTTTCGATAAACCCGAACTCTCCGATATCTTTTAACTTCATGAGATACGCGCCTGTTTGATAATATAACTTAATTCCTCAGCGGCTTTCCGAGGATCGTCTGCAGAAACAATGGCTGACACTACAGCAATTCCGCCGGCGCCGTTTAGAATTACTTCACCTGCGTTTTTTCTGTTTAAACCGCCGATGGCAACTTTTGGGAGGGATACCGCCTTGCATATTACCTTTAATCCCTCAAGACCAAGTGGTGGAGCTGTATTTGTTTTTGTCGGGGTTGCGAAAATCGGACTGATGCCGATATAATCCGCACCGTCTTTTTCAGCCCGGATCGCATCCTCAAGAGATTCGACGGAAATTCCGATGATCATCGAACCTTTCAGAATATCTTTTGCCATTGTCAGTGGCATATCTGTCTGGCCCAGATGTACGCCGTCTGCCTGGATCGCCTGTGCAACATCCACCCTGTCATTGATAATAAGCGGAATATTGTGTTTTTTTAAATACTCTTTTACAGATAGTGCTTCTTCTATAAATTCAAGAGTAGAACAGTTTTTCTCCCGCAATTGAACACAGGTTACACCTCCGGTTACACCGGCTTTGACAATTTCAAGGGTAGCTTTCCCCCTGGAAAGACTTCTGTCAGTGACAAGGTATAAAGAATAATCGATTGAGGCAATTTCAAAACGTCCCCTTTTGTCCGATATCTGCGTCAGACTCATATTTTAATCCTCGAAATACTACATGTATTCCTGTGGTTAAAATATTCGCCTTCCTTGATCTCGAACAAAATTGAACATTTTGAAACTGCCTCAATTGATTCAGGTTTCATATCAGTTTTCCTCAATCATTCCTTAATTTGGCAACCTGCTTCAAGCTTTTCCGGGGTTATTGTATATAAGGCATCCAGCATCTCTATCATGAAACTTCCCGGCGCCTGTGCTTTTTCGCCTGCAACTTCTCCTACCAGGCCGAAAAATGCAAGTGCAGTCGCCGCTGCACTGAACGGATCATTGTCTACAGCTAAAAATGCACCGATGACTGCACTTGCCGTGCATCCGGTTCCGGTTACACAGGCCATAAGAGGATGACCATTGGAAACATGCACTGTACGGTCACCGTCGGTAATCAGGTCAACAGAACCTGTAATAGCCAGGGTTGTTTGCAGTTCTCCGGCCAGCATTTTGGCCGCGTTAGAGGCATCTTCAACACTGTGGATAGAATCAACGCCTTTAGTTTTTGAATCATTGTTTTTAAGCGATAGAATTTCCGATGCGTTTCCCCTGATAACGCTGATTTTGGTTTCATGAATAATCTTTTTGGCAGAGTCCGTCCTAAGTGATGTAGCTCCGGACCCGACCGGGTCAAGTATGATAGGAGTTTTCAGAGATGATGCTTTTTTTCCTGCTATAATCATGGAATCAATCCAGTCATTGTCAAGTGTGCCAATATTAAGTACAAGGGCGCCGGCAAAGGAGACCATTTGTTCTACTTCATTTGGCGCATGCGCCATAACCGGCGATGCACCCATTGCCAGCAGTGCGTTTGCCGTATAATTCATTACAACATAATTTGTAATGTTGTGAATAAGGGGTTTGTTTTTCTTTACGGCATCCAGGTTTAGAGCAGCTTTTTCAGATAAGTTTTCCATGATTTGCCTCCGGTATATCTTAGCGTGGGTTTGTGCGGGAAGGGCTGCAGGTAGAATTGCGTCTATAAAAAAGCCGTTTTGAGAGAAAACGGCTTTTGTGGATTTTATAAAATCCTAATGTGTCGTTTCCCTACGCTGGCATTATCCAGATCAGGTTCAAAGGGTGTAATCTCAGGCGTTTTGCAGCCACCCCGCATGTTAATTTATTCTTTTTGTATTTAAATACTCTAGCGAACAGGCAGTTATAAGTCAAGGATAAAGTAAGCATTCACGGAACGTTGAAATTAGAAATTTAGCCTTGATGCTTTTGTACTGTAGAATTCTGTCTGATTTTATATTTTATCACGAAAACACGAAAGGAGGAAAGCACGAAACATCCTTTCCCCCTGGTTCTTTTTTCGTTTTTTCGCCTGCCCCGTAGGTCTGGTAGATCGTACCGGGGTCTTTTCGGGCTTTCGTGATTGGTTTTTCATTTTTAACAGAGTTTTTCAACTTTTGTTCCATTTATCAGAGTCGTGCAAACCATATCTTAACGCTTCTGCCAGTTTGTATAGATTCAGGCTACGCCCGCCCAGTAAGCCAGTTCACGGTTGTGTCTGGACCTTGCCCGGCGCAGCCAAATGCGAAACCTGGGTCATCTCTGACTAATTTCTATTTTCAAGTTTCAAGCCGTAAAACGGCAACTTATGGCAGAAATTCCATGCGGAATATAGCTCTTTCAAAAACTCCTCCCTTACCGTGGGAAAGTCCTTTTTTAGTAAGAGAGAGACCGTGATCGGTTGTTATGATAAGGCGACGTTTCTGACGGGTGCAAATATTTTGAAGTTCCGGCAGTTCTTTTTCCAAAAAGGTGCAGACAGCTTCGGGCATTTCAGAAAGTCTCAAAATAGCGGCATGCGCCCCTGTATCAACAAGAGAAACCAGAATTACCGCAGCTTTGTCAGGGGAAAAAGCCGGAAGGAGATCAGACAATCCATGTTCCTCATTTCCTTTAACCTGGTGATACTCAACTCCTTTTGCATGGAATTCATCTATAGCATCGCCGGAAAAGCCGAAAAGAGAGGAAACAGCACTGGGGGTTTCAGGCACAGCTTCAAGGCGAAACCAGGAATGCTTCATATCAGCTGTATCTAATTTCAAACCGTCCATTGTTTCAAGCCAGACATCAGGTGAAACACCGTCAAGTATCAATACAAGCGGGTTTTCCTGCAAATCAATCGGCATGACTTCAGTAAGGGTCGAAAGCCATTCTTCCCCTGTTTGTCCGGTTTTATAAATTATCCTGTCTGTAAAAGATCGAAGCTCACTGGTAGCCCATGAATCTGTTTGAATTTTGGAAAGAGGAATGCGAACCCGCAATATGTCAGGGAAAGGAGCATTAAGCAGCACGGAAATTTTATGTAATGTTTCTATCCGCCTTTGAATTTTTACGGCTGTTTCCCGGTTTGCATGCAAAGGGATAGGTATCTTATGATACCCGCTCGGCCAGGGCGCTCCTGAAAGAATCCGTTCGGAAAATAAAAGCCAGGCGCAACGAACGGCACTTAAATGAAAAGGTTCGTTTATTAAAAAAAGAAGAAGATTGTCATCGTCAAGTTTAAAAAGCGACTTGCGAAGCTCCGAAGAGGGAAATTGCCGCTCAAGAGAAGCCTCGATATCGCGAATTTCGTGGCCGGCATCTTCCTTAAAAAGTGTCGGGTGCATGATTGCCCACCAGGAATGTGAGGAAAATCTACTTTTTGAAATATTCTCAATATCATCTTCAATGGCAACTACAGTGTTTTCCTTATCAATAGAAATCCATTTTTTTACTACTTCATGAACTTGATTAGGCGCAAGCCTGCGGCCGCCCAAGCTGGAGATAAGGCCTTTCACTCCTCTTTTTTCAATCGCAATCCTGCCGGAAAGAGACTTTGAAATCTCTTTGGCTGTAGCATCATCAAGCAGATCAAGAAGTCCGGATGCTCCGGAAGAAGAAATCTCGTCCGATAAAAAGTTGTTCAGACTGCGAAGACGGCTGACAGTATCGGGATCAGCGTCAGTAAGAGCAAAAATACGCGCCGAAATTGCCTCTCTTACGGTAGGAGTTTTTAAAATCAACAGGTATTTATCAAGATGTTTTTCAATGGCTTTTTCAGGATCTTCAGTCTCAAAAGGCATTTGTGCTTCACCGGGTATAAATCCGCAGTTGCATACCGGAGAACGCATTAGCTCCTCTGACATGTTTCTTTTGCAGACAGCATCTTTTGGTACTTCCAGTTTTTTAAAAAGGCTTTCAAGGCGGACAGGGCGATCCAGGGTGTCAATCGATGCAAGTCTTTTAAGCAGGATAAGAGCTCTTTTTGCAAATCTGGAAAGGGGTTTGGTCTTAAAAAGGCTGTAATATTTATCATGCTCATTTTTATAGAAGTCAGCATAAACTGCCCGAAACCGTTCAAATGATTCTGTAAAAAAGGAGGTGTTTTCATCCATTACAAGGGAATCAGGCTGATTAAGAAGTTGCTTAATACTGTTTTGAAGTTTTTTTATTTCTTCTTTTTCAGAAGCTGCCCGATCAACAGCGCTATGCCGAATATAATGATTTACAAAAACAAATTGATCAGCATATCTTACGAGAAAAGTCTGCATCTTTTTCAAAAAATTGATATCTTTGGAAGTAAAACCGCTGCTTCGCCAGGCTTTTAAAAATTGTTCAAGACCTTCCCGTGCAGGATAGGAAACCTTGATCTCGCTTACCAGATTCATCAATGCATTAAGCTGTGATTTTAAGGATTTCAGATCAAACGCTTCAAAAGCTGAAAATTCTCTTATAGACGAGAGCCGTTTTTCCATATCAGTGGCAAGCCTCGTTCCCTGGTCACGAAATTTGACGGTCGCCTGCCATGCTTCACGCTGCTGTCTTAGCCCAAAGGATTCCCAGTCCTTTGAAGGTGAAAGAAAACCGCACTCATTGATCAGTGTCTCCCGGTCATGTTTTCCTATTACCTCACCGGGCGCGATAGTGTCTGCATCTTCAACTTTTGTGACACGGAGAAAATCAAGAGCTATGGCCCGGCCATTTTTAATAAGAGTTATCAATCCACCAAAAGCAAGGGCTGCCAGCAGAAAACAGGCTGTATCAGCAGGAAGACCGAAATCGCTTTTCCGAAGAGAAAGAAGAACATCGGAGAGACCGGTCCGGCCTGCTGTATTGATAAGCCGAAACAGAGTTGATAAGAGGGGGTGATTTTCAGGGTCGGGGGCAAAAACATAAGACCCGGCTTTAAGTTCCACAAGCCCAAGTGGGGTAGCAAGTCCGTCTATTGCATTGCTTATCTGGCGTGAATGTGCTTCCCTGAGGCTTAGAGTTCCTTTGGAAATAAATTCGTCCAGCAGGGTTTGGTACATTCTGGCTGAAGGGGAAGCTTTTCTTGGTTCGATCTCCCTGAAACGGGGATACCGATTTTCGAGTAAAATTCTGCCGGCCTCGTCAAGAAGCCTGTCAAACTTCATATACTGGCGAATCGCCGGTTCCACAGTGATTCTTTCGTCTGTATAGTTGCCTGAAAAAATAGCGTTTATTGCTGCACGATGGGCGGCATCCCTTAACTTTGAAACAGTTTCTTTTGCAACCTGGATAAGAGGCTTGTCAGCAGGATGTGACGGTTTTAATTCCGACAGGATCTGTTTTGCAGCAAGGAACTCCCGTAAAATCGTAACTTCTTTTTCGTCAGACGGACAAATGACCTCCCATACTGCTGTATTTTCAAGATTAAAGCCGATTTTTCCAAGGCTTATAACAACCGCAAAGTCGGCATCTTCGCCGGCAAAAGCATCGGTTATCCGATTATTAAGCCGGATATCTTCCTCATGATTCGATAAAGAAGGGTTAAATAAAGAAACAAAGACCTTGCGTAGGCTGTTACGCCAGACAATGTAGCGATAAACACCGGATTGTGTGAGTTCTGCTCCGGGCCATGAAATCGATTCGGGCAATTCGGAAAATGGCTCTGTAAGAAGCCGTGTGTCGTTTTCCGGAATTTCTGATGCTGCGCGAAGAATCTTTGCTTTAAGAGTTTTGCCGGGGTCTTCCTGGGTTACGATTGTGTAAACATCATTAAAAGGGTCTTTTTCTTTTGAAGGAAGTTTGACAAGGAACCTGCTTTCTTCAACTATAGTATCTAAAATTACTTCCGCCACGAACTGAACATTTATATCAGGGTCCTGATCTGAAAGTGCGCAGGCAACAAGCTGTGTTAATTCTTTAACTCTGGGAATATCCGCAGTGGGGTGTATTTTGTAGAGCACGAGAATCCGGACGATTCGGTGGGCAAGGGCTCTTTCTTCGGGTTCGTCGATTGTCCGTTTAATAACCTCGTCAAGATGAGGAATAATATTTTTTGGATACGCATTGAATGCAGAGATTTCGGCAATCCTTTGAGAAAAATGTTCGTAAATACTGTCCGGTCCTAAAAGTTCGTAGCAGGGGCGATCAAGAATCCCGGATATCAACCTGCTCTCATCACCGGCAATTTGCGAGTGCACAAAATCGACAATTCCACGATGTACTGAAAAAAGATCTCCCAGACCATCAAGCAGTTCTATAGTCGCAGGATGTACCGGGTAGAATGCAAGAAAATCTTCACAGCTCCAGTTAAAAGAAGGGAACTGCCTGTGAAAATACTCGTAAATACCGGTAATCTCTTTGTCAGCTATATCTTTTTTTATTACAAGACGCTCTGAAATAAGCGATTTGATGTGAAGTGTGGATAAAACAAGTTTTACCGGAAAACGATCTTTAATTTTCCTAAACGTAACCTGTGCAATATCCCCGGTGCGCTCTATGCTCTCCTGGACCGCCGCAATAATCCAGACAGGTTTTCTTCCTGCCAGTTCCCCTATAAACTGCAAAGTACGCGCATCTTCATTTAATGCCCGTGCATCCGTTTTTGACCTGAAAAATTCTGAAAGCTCATCTATTATAAGTACAAAACCATCGAACCCTGCATCTTTTACAGCTGTTAATGCCCTGTCAAATGTTTCGTACCTGTCTTCCACCAGGGCTTCCGGGGCTTTAATGCCGAGGCTTTTCATAAAGCTTATGCCTTTTGTGTAAGACTCGCGGGGGTGACTTTGAAGATATTTAATAATCTCTTGGCGATTCTCCGTGGATATACCCACGTGTTTTGCAAAAGCGGCTGCCGTCTCAGCGTCTTCAAGCAAAGACTTCAGATTGTCTAAAAATGCTGAAAGAGGGGTGAGTTGTGTTTCAATCCCTTGTAAAACAAGCGTCGATTCAATGGCTTCAACTATTATCTTTTCAAGTGATGTTGTACCTCTGAAATTTATAAGGGAAATATCAACCGGTAGAAATTTTTTGCCTGAGTCCTTGACCCTGCGGAGGCCATCGTGGCTGCCTGACAGCATTTTTGAACCTTGATTACCTGCAAGCCAGGCTGTCAGTGTGGCGAGAAAATGAGACTTGCCTGATCCAAAATCACCCTGGAGAAAAAATCCCCGGCCGGTATTTTTCAAAAGTGCGTCGGCAATTACTTGAAAGTGTGATGTTACGTCTGAAGTTAATACAAAACTGCTTAAAATCAATTCGGAGCGTGTTCTGCCTTCTTCAAGGCGTATGACTGTTTGAACCTGTGGTACTTCGATAAGATCTCTGATTTTTAAAGATCTGTTCATTCTTTTATCCCCAACTC
>JAUWMJ010000366.1 GCA_030613225.1 Desulfobacterales bacterium | reverse complement strand
ATTCAGGCCATCTTTGTCCGATCCTCAACTCCAAAATCCTCGAAATAGCTCGCTATTCCTGTGGTTTTGCAGCCTCGGATCGAACAAACCTGACCTAAATCCATGCGCCTAAAATGTAAACTTATTTTTGCGCGAACCCTTAGTCTTAAAATAAGTCAATATTTTGGACACTGTCTATATTTAATAGCGCCAAATTGAGGGATTGGGGGATTCAGGAATTGAGGGATTAAAGGAGAAAATAATTAAATTAAAATTAGATAGAATTCTTTAATTCCTAAATGAGACCCGTGTCCAATTTTCATGCAATCTCTTATCATTTAGGTTTAGCGTCAGTTTTCAGTAATAAATTACGAGGTCTGTACATGTAAATATTCTTCCTGAATTCCACAAGGAAGCCACTCTGATATTCTTCGAAATGAGGTACCGGAATACTTGCCAAAAAGCAAAGTTTCAGCATTTTGCCGCTGTCGCTGCCCCATGTTTTTTAAAAATGATATCATTATGATATCTTCTTTGTAGGGCACAGTCAACGGTTTTGGCAACCGATTTTCCGATTATGATTTCTTAAAATTCCGGCTTATGATTTGTTCGATAAAAATAATGGATCAAGCTACTATTGACCCATAAAAGATAAAATTTCATCAAAAAAATTGACATGAAAAGTGGGCAGTGCATTTATTTTTGATTTATATTCAGACCTCGTTATTCACCTTACAAAAATGACCGGAGACCTTGATATACCATGGAATCGCAAAATAATTGGACACCAGGCCGGTCAGGGTTATAAGGTTCAGGGTTCCCGGTTCAAGGTTAAGTGCTTAGCGCTTTTTTTCTTACCTATTGATTCCTTTGGGTTAATGTGATGGCGGATAACCTCTGAACCTTTGAACTGTGAACCTTTCAACCAAAAGCATAGACTGGAAACGGAGCTTTTTGTCCATAATATTGCACCATGATACGCTATAATCTAATAGGTCTGTTATTTGTCTTTTAAACAGAGATAGAATAGCTATCCAAGTGAGCTAAAGGAGCAAATGGCTTCGCTCAACCCGGCATCATAAAACCTTCAGGAGCATGATCTTCTCGATCTTTTTTCGGATCGCACTACAAGCTTCTTCCAGTATTTTCCGGCCATGGGCAGCCGTCGCCAGCCATGGTGCAGACTCCATACGACCGTCCGGAAATACTTTTTTCATCTCTTCACAGGTTAGCGGCCAGTAGTATTTTGGATTTTTAACACGTAGTTCATGAACAGGCTTAGTCTCGAATGCTTCCGCCCTTAAATATTTGGTGATGGAGACTTCACAGGGGGTTGCATGATGTCCTTCCTGGCCCGTGAAAAGATCTGTGCTCAACTGCCGCACTTCTTCCATCTCATACCAGGAGACTATTTCGAAACACCCTTGGCTCATCCGGGCTTTTAGTCGCTCCATAGCGATTTTTATCGAACTGATATTCCCGCCATGACCGTTGATAAATACGATCCGCCTGAAACCGTGAGCAACAAGCGACTCTATAATATCTGAAATCAGTATTATCATCGTGTCGGGCTTAAGACTCACTGTGCCTCTGAATGCCATGTGATGAGGGGAGACGCCGTAATTGACGGTCGGAGCTACAAGTATCTGCATGGCTTCGGCAACCCTCCTGGCAACAGCTTCGGCTGTAATGAAATCGGTCCCGATCAACCCATAGGGGCTGTGCTGTTCGACCGAACCTGTGGGAACAAGGATAATATCCTTTGTTTCCAGATATTTTTCAACTTCGGGGTATGACAGATTTTCAAGTAGTGTTATCATGTGTTTAAAAGGCCATGGAGGCAGTTTCAATATGTTTGTTTGGCTTTATACCGCCGTATGTTTTGTTTCTTTTTTCAGCATAAGGCGGTGACGTAATTATTGATGATTTCGTAAAAAGCCGAATCCATCAATAATCAATTTAAAATATTATCAGGAGGAATGTTTGCCGGTCATACTCTCTATTTCGATTTTAATTATTGCTGTTTTCTTTATGGCTTTATCAGGAAACTGAAAATTTCGATTGGAATATTGGCTGATAATAATGCTTAGCGCTTTTCGCTTTTCTTCAAAATCTTCAACGAAAACTGCTTTCCCAAATCCTATAACGCTTTGGTATTTAATGCCCCATTTACAGGCTTTTTCAGCTTCTATAATTTCGGTGTTCACGTCGAACTCAAAGCAAATGCGATTATTCTTTTTGAGTATGTCTATCTTCTTGCCTTCCAGGGCACTGTGAAAATATAGAGTCCTGTCCTGATAACCAAAAGATAAAGGCACGATGTATGGCTGATCTCCATCTGATAAAGCTAACCGGCAAACAAGGGAAGCATTAATGATTGCTTCAATAGCCGATTCATCTGTAATTTCCTTTTCGCTTCTTCTCATGCCGCTTCCTTTTATGAAAAATTACGAATTAGTTCTGCTGAAAATGATTTTCCATTTCGGAACAAAAAGCTAGTACAATCTCCGTCCTGTAAGCGTTCACAAGTGCTACAGATGTGCGTGATCAGGGCGACCAGCTATAGTTAGGGCTATGCTGGTCGCTCTGATCGCGTGCAGCTGCGGTGCCTGTGAACGCTTACAAATATTCTTTAGCCTATATTCGCAGAGGCAAAAGACTTTTCGGGTATGATAACGCGGAAAGAAAGGGAGATCACAAGCATGTTTGAAATCGAGAGATACCATATCAGTTCAAGAGCGTGGATCAGCTTTTTGCAGTTTTTCACCGGGACATAATAAATTTACGGGAGATGGAAGATGAAAGTAAAAAACATAAAAATCAGCATTAAAACCACTGAAGCATTTCTTGAAGAAGCTAAATCCACTATGAAAAAGATCGCAGCAGGCGAGAAAGTTTCCACGAAAAAAGGCCTCTATTTTGAAAACCTAAAGGCCATGAGAAAGGCTTTGACCCCTAAACGTTTGGAGCTGCTACACGCTATAAAAGAAAACCATCCCCAGTCCGTTTATCAACTAGC
>JAUWMJ010000225.1 GCA_030613225.1 Desulfobacterales bacterium | reverse complement strand
GCGCAATAATACCGATGGGCAAAATAAATATCAACACAACATAAAGCATTGTGCTGGGAACAAGCATCGGTTTTTTAAGCATGATTAAAAAGCCAAAAAGCGCCGGGATTTTAGGCATACCCAAAGCCACTGCCAGCGTTGTTCCCACAATTTGTTCCAGAATAACCGCAATCAGTATGCCTAAAAGCCACCCCAGAATCGGTATCCCGGAAAACATCTCCAGAATTTTGCTTTTCAACCCTGTTGCAGTTGTTGATAATTCGCTCCTTGTCACTTCCATTTGAATCCCTTTCCATTCAGCATTGTAAATGAGCGCTTCGCTTGAGGAGCACTTCGTTTGAGGATCGCTTCGCTTAAGGCAAAAACTCAAGGCCGCAGGCCGCTCATCGAAGCCCTAAGGGCTGCTCTTCAAGTCACGAAGTGACGCTCCTCAAGGCCGAAGGCCGCTCCTCCTATGTTCGATGTTCAATTTTTTGTTGCCTTTTCCTTCTTCGCCTTCGGCTATGCAGGACAGGCCCTTCTTCTACCTTGTGCGCTACTACAGCCTCAACTTGGCACTGTATGGCTCGCCAAAAAAACCGTAGGGTCTGAAAACCAGAATGAGTAGCACGATTGAATAAGCGATTATATCCCGCAAAGTAGATGGAAAGATCATCACCACGAAAATTTCAATAAACCCGAGTAAAAATCCCGCAAGTGTCGCCCCCATAATCGAACCTCTTCCGCCCAGAATCGCTGCCACAAAGGCCTTCCAGCCAAAAGTAATTCCCATGTACGGATCGAGTACAGGGTAGGCGACTCCGAAAAGAATACCTGCCACGGCGGCCAGGGCCGACCCTATAGCAAATGTCATGGCTGCAATACGGTTGATCGATACACCCATCAAAGGCACGACCACAAAATCAAAGGCCATGGCGCGCATGGCCATTCCCCACCGGGTTTTTTTGATAAACAGATGCAAAGCCAGCATAAACGAAAGCGAAACGGCTACAATCATAATCTTTTTGTTGGTGATGAATACACCATAGACATTATAGGTCACGGTTTCGATCAAAGGCGGAAAAGCCACCCGCTGTGTGCCCATACCCCACAAAATTAGCATTTCGAGAATAATACCAATCATTAAACCTGTAATGGCTGCCGATGCACGAGGCGCCTCCCGCAACGGACGATATCCCACTCGTTCTATGAACATGCCCAGAAAAGAAGTTAAAAACATGGAAAGAAGAATGGTCATAACCAGCACAAACCACCCGGGCAAAGCAAAAGAACACAGTGCTGCCAGCGCCATCAGACTTGTCGCAACACCAAAACCGATATAGGCCCCGACCATAAAAATATCGCCGTGTGCAAAATTAAAAAGCATCATAATGCTGTACACCATGGAGTATCCCAGGGCGATGAGGGCATAAAAACTGCCCCACTGTAAAGCGTTGATCAGGTTCTGAAAGAAATATACCATCTTGCTTTCCTCTCGTTCTTTCAAAAAAGCGGGCTCAGGGTTTATAGCCCTGGCCCGCTTTTGATATAA
Source organism: Desulfobacterales bacterium (assembly GCA_030613225.1). The sequence continues at coordinate 4,287 of JAUWMJ010000225.1, read as the reverse complement.
CGTAATATCTCCAGACCTCGTTGAGTAGTTGAGTGGTTAAGTGGTTGAGTAGGAAAATATTACTATTATTTCAAGATGTTAAAACTTTTCAAATACCGAATATCAAATTTTCAAGCAAATAATATATATGCTCATTATAACAACAACTCAACAACTTAACGAGGTCTCTAAGTAGTATATTTGTTGAGTGGTTTAGTAGAATAAAAATCTCTTAGCAACTCAACTACTCAACCGTTTACGAAACCTTTAAGGACAAATAGACTTGTAAAATTCAAACTCACCGGCATCGCTGATCCTGACGATAACGGCACATTTTTTCGGATCGCCTTCCTCTGTAAAGGTCATATTGCCTGTAATACCTTCAAATTCCTTTATCTGCGCAAATGCGTCTCGAATTCCCTGGCGGTCTTTTTTCAGATCACCGGTAATTGTTCCGTAAGATTCAATAGCTTTTTGAACAAGGCGTATTGCATCCCAGGTCAGAGCGCCGACATCGTCCGGAATATATCCGTGCTTCTTGTTATACCTGTCGATAAATTCCTTGGTGGCTCCCTTGGCGCCCGCTGCAGCATAGTGGGTGCTGAAAAACTGCCCGTAGCAGTCTTTCCCGCACAACTTTACTGTTTCTGCAGAACCCCAGCTATCGCTGCCAACAATAGGTTTATCCCATCCAAGTTGGTGAGCCTGCTGTACGATTAAAGCTACTTCATTATAGTACTGCGGGGTAAACAATACCTCGGCGCCTGATTTGATTATCTTTGTCAACTGGGAACTGAAATCGGCGTCTTTCGTGGTAAAGCTTTCATATGCCACCACTGAACCGGCCCCGTTCAGATCTTCCCAGGCCGCTTTGAAGAACTCGGCAAGACCTTTTGGGTAGTCACTGGCGACATCGTATAAAACCGCTGCCTTTGTATATCCGAACTCTTTTTTTATGAAATTGGCAACAACCGGCCCCTGAAACGGATCAAGAAAACATCCTCTGAAAACAAATGGTCTGTCTTTCGTTGTTTTCGGGTTTGTTGACCATGGACTGATCATGGGAGTTTTATATTTATTGGCCACTTCTCCCGCAGGTATTGCCTGCTTTGAAGATTGAGGCCCGACAATTACAAGGACTTCATCCTCTGTAATCATTTTGGTATTTACCTTTACGGCTGATTCCGCTTTGGACTCATTGTCCTCTATCACCAGCTCGACCTTGTACTTCTTTCCTCCTACTTCAAGTCCGCCGGCGGCATTGATATCTTCAAGCCACATCTGGGCGGCAAACTTTGTGCCTTCCCCTACCTTGGGAATATCCCCGGTAATAGGAGCGTTAATGCCGATCTTGATTGTCGTTGGCGCCTTTGGACCACAAGCGAAAAAAAATAGACCCACGACTAGACAAGAAACAATTCCGATAAATAATCCTTTTTTCATTACTACCTCCTTTTTTTTACCCTGCCTCTTTTTAAATGCTGTTTAAAAAAAACAACAAAACCATATCCAGCTTTCAAATTGTGTTTGCCTGGTATCACAAGGACAGGACTTTATCAACCGGTAATTTAAAAAATATATTATATATGTAAAGATCTGTCCAAAGCCTTGAATGACGCTTCCTGCATAACTTCAGAAAAAGTAGGGTGCGCATGAATGGTTGCAGCCAGGTCTTTTACACTGCATCCACTATTAATGGCCAGTGTGCCTTCGGCAATAAGATCGGTTGCATGCGATCCAACAATGTGAACACCTAAAATTCTACCGGTATCCGCATCTGATACTATCTTTGCCATACCGGCAATTTCTCCTGCAACCTGGGCCTTTCCCAGTGTTCGAAAAAGAACGCTGTCTGCACGGACGTTGTCATTTATCTTTTTTGCCTGCGCTTCAGTCAGCCCGACGTTTGCTACTTCCGGCATTGTGAAAATTGCGCCGGGCACGGCGGTATAGTCCATCTTCTTACTTCCTCCCACGGCATTTTCAGCAGCAACAAGCCCTTCTGCAGAAGCAACGTGCGCAAGCATAACTTTAGATGGCCCGAGCACATCACCAATTGCATACACACCGGCAATACCGGTTTCCATCTTCTCATTGACAATTATCCATCCTTTTTCGTCAACATTCAGCCCTATGTTTTCAAGGCCGACCTTGCCGGTACTCGGCTTGCGTCCAATGCACACCAGAATCTTATCAACTTCCTCGATTATAGGCTCTTTGTCTTTATCAGAATTATTTTCTAAAAAAGGAGACGGACTGATTGTCACAGAAAGCTTACCATCTTTATCCTTGTAAGATTCCACCACCATGTTGACAATAAACTTAATTTTTCGCTTTTTCATTTCACGCTGCAAAACCTTTGAGCAGTCCTCATCAACTGATGGAAGCGGCAACATTCTTGACAAAGCCTCCACAACAGTCACTTTTGAACCAAGGGCGGCAAGTACAAATGCAAACTCGCAACCTATAACACCACCTCCGACAATGAGTATCGATTCCGGAATTTCGCGCAGGTTAAGAGCTTCATTGCTCGATATAATCCGATCCCCGTCAAAGGGTATCGATGAAAGGCTCACCGGATATGACCCTGTTGCTAAAATCAGGCTGTCATAAGGTATTTCTATTGTATTTCCTTCTTCCTGTTTTACAGTTGTCAATCCAGGCTCCTTGATAAAACCATGCCCTTTCAGGTAATGAATCTTATTTTTTTTCAAAAGCTTGTGAATCCCTTCGGCCTGACTCTTAATCACCCTTTCCTTTCTATCCATAAGTTTCAGCAAGTCCGTCGTTACCGGCCCTGTTGAATTGATGCCGAATTCCTCGGCTCTGCGGAAGTTTTCCAGCATTCCGGCTGTTTTTATCATCACTTTAGAAGGAATACATCCGCGGTTAAGACAGGTTCCTCCAACTTTGTCCTGCTCAATTATAGTTACTTCACCGCCCAGTTGTGCGGCACGTATGGCGGCGATATATCCACCCGGCCCAGATCCGATCACCACAATTTTTAAACCCATATTTTCTGACCTCCCCCGGACAAACCGGAACCAAACAGGTTTTGTAAGCTTTCACAGGTTCAGGGTTCAGAGGTTCAGAGGTTCAGAGTTGCTTTTTTTGTCGACTTTGTTCATAGGACAGCAGGTACTTATCGTTCTATTCTCACGCCTTCTCCAGTAAGAGATTACGAATTTCCGTTGGGATTCAGATTTATGTTGAGAACCGACAACCTCTGAACCCTGAACCTTTGAACCTGTGAACGGTTACCTGGTTTTTAGCGAGACCTTCAACCAAATCAATTGACACTTATTTTAAGCTAATGATTATGTCAATAAATAATATTGGTTAAATTTATATTTAGATAAAAATATATTTTTTTATTGACATTTATCGCAATTCAATTTAGTTGTTTTGATGTTATCCTATAATTTGTCAATAATACATCGGAAATACCTCGGATGTTGCATGAAATATTCGGGACAAATCCTTAGAGTAAACCATGAAAATCGATGATATAAACATTGAGATTATCAAACACCTCCGGGATGGCAGAAAATCCTTTAAAAAAATAGCTAAAATACTGAGCATAACCGAAAATACCGTCCGGTCGCGAGTAAATAAACTTACTAACGAAGGCATACTGGAAATTACAGGTCTCGTAGACCCGGAAGCTATACCCGACCACAGGGTCGTGTTTGTCGGTGTTAAGTTATCCATGTTTAATCTTGTTGAGAAAGGAAAAGAGTTCAGCAAACTGAAAGGAGTGGTTTCGGTAAGCGTCGTGACAGGACGCTTTGACCTTATCCTGGTGGTTCTTCTGAAAAGAGGTTTTGACCTGCTGGAGTTTTATACCCAGGAAGTGTACCGGCTGGAAGGCGTCCGTTCTGTAGAAACTTTTGTGGTGTATAAGGGATATAACCTGAAGGTGCCGTATATACTTTGAGACCTTTGAAAAATGGGGTGCAAAATGGAAAAAGAAGTAAAAATGACGTTGCTGCATGGATGGCATGTCGACCGGGGCGCTAATATGGCGCAGTTCGGCGAATACGATATGCCGCTTTGGTACCCGACGGGAACCAAAAGCGAACACCTTTCGGTGCTCACCAACGCCGGTATTTTTGACACGAGCCATATGGCCGTGGTAATTGTTGAAGGATCCGACTCCCTGGATCTGCTTCAGCATTGCTTTTCTAAAAACCTGGATGCCTGCATCGGAAAGCAGCAAAATCCACTAACTCCGGGTAAAAGCGTTTACGGTGTTTTTTTGAGCGACGCCGGTGACGTCATCGATGACGCCATTGTGTTTCAAATTGA
>JAUWMJ010000030.1 GCA_030613225.1 Desulfobacterales bacterium | reverse complement strand
ACTGAAGTTCCTGGCGCAATCAGAGCCTAAAAACATCTTAACATCTTGTAAAAACATGTAAAACTGAGTGGTCGAAGTGATTTTTAGTGCGAAAACGTAGGCATGTATAGTAGCAGTTAGATATAAAATATTACTTGACATATACGCAATATTGCACTAAGTTCAGTAAGCATGTACATCGCCACAATACCAAATCGCAATTCGCCACCGGCCATTTTGCTCCGCGAAAGTTATCGCGAGAAAGGAAAGGTCAAAAGTCGCACATTGGCAAACCTTTCCAGTTTGCCGCCACAGTCCATTGACATCCTGCGCCGTTCCCTCAAGGGCGAAAATCTTGTCTCGACCGATGCCTTTGAAATCGTCGAGGACGGATCACCCGCTCATGGTCACGTCGATGCCGTAATGACAGCCATGAGGCGGTTGGATTTTTCCAGGCTTATCTGTTCGAGGCGTTCACGCCAGCGGGATTTGATTGTTGCCATGGTTGCGTCACGCATCCTTAAGCCCAAATCAAAACTGGCAACCACACTCTGGTGGGCGGATACGACACTGCCTGAGATACTGGATGTCAGTGATGCTGATGAAGACGACCTCTACGATGCGATGGACTGGCTGCTTGAACGCCAGAACCGCATTGAAAACAAGTTGGCGGGCCGCCACCTTGAGAACAATGCCCTGGCGCTATACGACCTGACATCGAGCTATTTTGAAGGCCAGACATGCCCGCTTGCTGCTCTGGGACACAACCGCGACGGAAAGAAGGGTAAGCTTCAGGTCAACTATGGACTGCTCACAAATAGAAAGGGCATCCCGGTAGCGGTGTCGGTTTTTGAAGGCAACACGGGCGACCCTAAAACGCTTATGCCGCAGGTTGAGAAAATGCGGGATGCGTTTGGTATCGAGCAGTTTGTGATGGTTGGTGATCGTGGGATGTTGACCCAGAAGCAAGTCGATACATTGCATGATATCGATGGCGTTGACTGGATTGGCGCCCTTCGCCCCGAGGCAATCAAGAAGCTGGCCACCAGCGGTTCTATCCAAATGGGACTTTTTGATGAGCGTAACCTCTTTGAACTAAAGCATCCGGACTTTCCGGGCGAACGTCTGGTCGCTTGCCGAAACGTTGAACTTGCTCACAGACGAGTCATCAAGCGAGAGAGTTTGCTTAAGGCCACCGTCAAGGAACTGGATAAAGTCAGGGGCATGGTTAAGCGAGGGCGGTTGAGCGGAAAAAAAGAGATTGATGCACGGGTGCGGGCAATACTGAAAAAGTATAGAATCGGAAAACACTTCGAGCTCGATATCCGCGAAGACGGGTTCAATTACAAAGTCAATGAAAACGCGCTCATTGCCGAAGTAACGGCAAAGAGCAAGGGCAAGCAAGAGTTAATCGAAAAGCGCCTTAAAAGAAGCCGACGTCACATTGAATCTATTGCCAGGCAATTGGCAAAGGTTAGTCAGAGGATCGACAATGGCCGGCTGCATGGACAGGACAAGATTGGTGTACGTGTCGGTAAGGTTATCAACAAGTACAAGGTTGGCAAGCATTTCGATCTCGACATTCGTGACAACGATTTCAGCTTCGAAATCAATCGAGACAAGGTCAAAAAAGAGGCTGCACTCGATGGAATCTACATAGTACGAACCAGCCTGTCCAAAGAGAGAATGGATGCAGACGAGACGGTGCGCAGCTATAAATTACTCAGCCAGGCCGAAAGAGCGTTTCGTTCCTTCAAGACCGTAGATCTCATGGTACGTCCCATTCGTCACCGCCTCGAAGACCGTGTTCGGGCTCACATATTTTTGTGCATGCTCGCCTACTATGTGCAGTGGCACATGATGGAAGCATGGAGGCCTCTGCTTTATGCCGACGAAGATCAAAAAGCCAAAGACCTGCGTGATCCGGTTGCCCCTGCAAAACGCTCCGATTCGGCGATGAAAAAAGTAATGACCAAGCGACTCGACGATGGCTCAAGAGTTTACTCCTTCCGTAGCCTTCTCGGCCATCTCAGTGCAATTGTCCGTGCTACTTGCCACTGTTCAGGCGAAAGAGATGCATTGGATACTTTTACAATGATCACCAGACGTAACCCAAAACAGCAGAAAGCATTCGATTTGCTTCAGACGATACGAGTGTAGACAGTACGGTCGCACTCTGAAAAGTCTTAACGATATGTATTTACAGAATATTTGCGCTTTATCGAAAAGGGAACTTCAGTTTAGGCTGACGCGACTTCCGGCGGCCACCACCTTCTGGCGCTATGTTGACAGCCTGGGATTGAACCAGGCCAGCTCCTTTCTGAAAATCATGAGCATTCTGCGTGAAAGGTTCTGGCAGCTTTGCGGTTTGTACCATGATAGAATCAATATCAGTATCGACACCACGGTTGAAACGATCTATGGTAATCATCAGGGTGGTCGCAAAGGGCACAATACGAAAAACCGTGGCAAAAAGGGCTATCGTCCCGTGCTCTGTTTTATTGATGAGACCAGAGAATATCTGGCAGGCAAACTACGCAAGGGCGTAACCATTGACGGCAAAGAGTGTGCAGCTTTTATTGCAACGATTAAAGCCCAACTGCCTGGATGCGTGAAGCATGTTTTATTGCGGGCCGATGGTGAATTTTTAAGCTGGTTAAGTGTTCAGGCTGCCATTGCAGCCGGATTTCAATTTATCATTGCCAATAGAGGATGTAATGCTCCCTTTGATACCAATGGGTGGTATCGGCCATGGAAACGGAAAAACATACAGTTCAACAGCTGCACATACAAGCCTATAGGCTGGGGCTTTGCCTGCAGGTTTGTTGCCATGCGAATCCCTAAAGAGGAAAAGAAACCGGGGCGACCGGTTCAATGCGTACTTTTTGAAGATGACCGTTACACCTACCGAATTTTTTGTACCAGTTTGACCTGCAAAGCCCATAAAGTGATTACCAGATACGACAAACGGGCCGATGTTGAAAACCTGGTTGGTGAGGCAAAACGCGAGGGTCTGGACGCCATTCCCTCGGGTAAATTCAAAAACAATTACGCCTTTTTTCAAATTGTCATGCTGGCCTACAACATCTGGCGTTATATGAAAATAATGGCTCATCAGAGTATCGACAAGGCTGGATCGATGCAGGGCATCATGACAAATACGATTCGCGTTGCCCGGTTAAAGCTTTTGTTCATAGCTGCCAAGGCTGTCAAAGACGGCAATCTGGATAAGGTCAAATATTCTATCCATGATACCAGAACACCAGCGATAATGAGATTCTTAAAATTTATAGACCGAAAAAGATCGAAAGTCAGGCCTTGGGAAGATGGAAGTAATTGGCCATACCGTTTTGCTATTGCTTAATCAATGCAAGGAATTTCTTGCACGAATAATTTCATATGAAATATCAAGTAATTATCGTAGGGGAAATAAATGGATTACGGATAAAAAGTAGTATTTTTAGAAGTATTTGATTGATAGTTCAGTGAAGCGAACATGATGGCGGCATAACAATAAATTTGCGCACATAGTTCACAGCGGTGACTTACGTGCAAAATTCAGGTATTAACCTGAATATTAAACCAAGTCAAATACGATGAACTCGTAAAAAGCTATAAAATGCCGCTTTGCGGCACTGTAATCCGATTCTCCAACTGTGTATACAAAACGTCATGGATATCGGTTGATAGGTATCTTACGGTTTTGAATCCACTGATCAAATTTTTGCCGCAGCCATACCTTAAGCCGGAAGCGTATTGAAGGCAAAAGAAGCAAAAGGCCGGCCATATCCGTCAACAATCCCGGTGTCAGCAAAACGATGCCGGCGATGAAGATAATCAGTGCGTCCAGCATATCCTCGGCGGGCATTTCACCCTGTTGAAGACGTGCCCGCACCCTTAACATTACCTGCAACCCCTGAAGGCGGGCAAGGTATGCGCCGGCAGCGCCGGTGAGGATCACAAGCAGCAGGGTGTTAAAAGCCCTGATTACGGCTCCGAGCTTAATCAGCAGATACAACTCGATCATTGGGATCAAGGTGAAAGCGAGAAAAAGTTTTAAAAACATTTTTAATGACTCCCGAAGTAAGGGTTCGCGCAGGTAAGCGTAGACTCCGAAACCACAGGAATAGCGAGCTATTTCGAGGATTTTGCAGTTGAGCATCGTGCAAAGCTGGCCTGAATCCGGGATGTGCCGCGAAGCAAATGCCCTTGGGGTGCATAAAATGTGAAGTTATTTTTGCGCGAGCTCTAAGGTTAAAAGAATATGGTGATTGCACCACCCTGTGTCAAGTGGGCACCCCTTGCCTGTGATAGCTCCCTTTCCTTTTTAATATTATGATATTTTTTACATAATATGTAGTTCATTTTTTACATAGTGTGCCGGAGCAATAAAAAACTAAACGGCCATAAGTAATAGATAAATAAGAAAATAAGACAAATCAGATAATTTGGCATGATTGTTGAATTAGTTGAAATAGTCGTTTAAATAGTCTGTGATTAGAGAATTAACAAAATCAAAAAGCGAGGCAAAATAAAATGGAGAAAACAAGCAACTATTTAGGAAAAGATACAGTCCTTGAAGGAAGACTTATGTTTGAAGGGATATTTAATCTGGACTGCAATTTTAAGGGGGATATTTCCGCTCCGGGAACTCTTATTGTTGGTGAAAAAGGAAAGATTGATTCAAATATTCATGTTAAGTCTATTATCTGCAAAGGCGAGATTCTCGGTAATATTATTGCCGAAGAAAGGGTGGAAATTCTGTCGTCGGGAAAAGTTTATGGAGATATTTGGGCGCCTGTTGTGGTTGTAAAAAAAGGGGCTATTTTTGAAGGAAATTGCCTGATGAATGAGTTGAGAGTGACCAGGGTGGGAAAACCTGATGCCGGCGTTTCAAAAACATCCGAAGTCGTTCAATTATATAATTCAACCCGAATTCGACATCCAAAGGATATGCACCGGTTCGCTTGATATAAATGATCAATTGTTGCACCGTTCCTTTTTTACCTCCACTGAAAGTTTCCAACGCACCAGCGCCGCAACCTGAACACCGAAACGCCTTCTAACAATTCTCACGTATACCCTATATGCTAAAACCCTGATTCTGAATTGAACATAACAAAATGATATATCTTCTTACCAGTAAGGAGACGCCATGTCTGAGGAACAGGGGCTGGGGTCACATCTTGTTTAGTGATTATAGCTTGACAGCTTTGTTGATAATTAGTTGATTGACGGGCATTTAGAGAGATTCTCCTTTAACTGCCTTTTCTTTTTTAATTGCTATAAAATTGATTCCATCCTTTTTGGTTTGGCGGGTGGGCATAAGATAAGCCAGCCGCTTACCTTTGTTATAAGTTCCTGCATGGCGTGATAAATGCAGTGTACATAAGACAATTTTATCGGACGGCGTTTTTACCGCAGCAAAATAAAATAGATAAAAATTCTGTACGATAAAATTCCTTATGTATAAATGCATTTATCATGACAGGCAGGAACGGTTAAAATAGCCAAGCGGCTTCCTTATTTTAAAATCATTCCAGAACTTCAACAAATCTGGAATCCCGGATCACGGGATCATTGGTGATAATTGGCAAGTCAAGATATCTGGCAGTTGCAGCAATAAGCCGGTCATGCAACTCGGGGATGTCGTCGATCTCAGAAGCGGTTTTAAGAATCTCAAAGCTCAGCGGCTCAAACTGATAATTTTGGCTTTTGAAAAGATCCTCGGTTTGAAGCAAGCCAATATCGATCCTGTTCTTTTCAAATAGATAGAGAATTTCCATCAAAACAATGGCCGGGATGATAATGGTGGCTTCTCCCTTGTCGGAGGATTGGAAAGCCTGATGAGATCTGTCATTGATTACCTTTTTACCCATCATAAATTTTACAAGGGCCTGAGTGTCGGTCACAAAATTATCCATTGCCAAACTCCTGGTCAACGTGCTTCCAGGTTTGCTGTTTGAACTTCTTCAGATCGGCAAAGTCTATATCATGACCCTTAAGAATGCCTTCAAGTTTGAATACCTTTTTTGCTTCAAGCTTTTTTTTATGCCTCATAAAATCGATAAAATTGGCAACTGCATCTAAATCATGTTCGGTAAATCCAAACAGCTTATTATAAATCTCATGTTTTGTTAAGGCTGCCTTATTCATTTTTCCATCTTCCTTTTCCTTATTTTCCAATGTTTAGAAGCTTTATCATGACAAAATTTCGCATAAATAATCATGCCGTTTATTATACACCAAGATATTACTATTCATGATTTACTCTAAAAAAATGGTTGGCAGATAGCTACAGATATTATAGCGAAATATAGCACAAATAGCAAACACGATTTTTGTGAAATTAATAAGATACTTTTCTTGACAGGTTTTTTAAGAGAGGATTTACAGCAGGAAAAAGGCCATCAACTTAAACTGTGATTTAGTATAATACTATCATACTTTTCCTCAAATTAGCGGTTATAAGATTTGGGGCATTTTTTGATGTTTTGCCAAATTAAATTTCCCGGGAAAGTCCCGATACTATAAGAAAGGGGGACGGGGTTGAAATTAGGCCTTTCTATTTTCATTTGTTTGTGTTAATAAGTCACATGCCACGTCAAGCCAGAATAGATGCGCCGGGTGCCTTTTACTCAAACAAGTCTGAATGGCTCCCTGTTCTTTCAAAAATGATTTCTGTGCCAGACACTTTGTATATCAAAAGCCAGTCAGGCTCGATATGGCATTCTCTTCTGCCTCGATAATTCCCAATTAGTTTATGATCTTTGCAACTTTTAGGAAGCTGTTGCTCATTAATGAGTTTTTTAAGAACTTTCTTTATCTTGTCTTGTGATTTTCCTCTCTTCTTAACCCTTTTGATATCCTTACCAAATTGCGTTGAATATGTGGGTTTTAGCATTTATATCCCCAGTTTTTGAAACATATCGTCAGCATCTTCGCACCGGATTAAATTTCGATGGGCATCTGTATCTTTGAATACTTTTTCCGTTGTTTTATTGGGAATAACCACATTAAATGGTAATCCATTCCTTAATTTTACTTGTCGATAAAACAAATTTATTGCTTCAGTTGTAGAGAGACCTATTCTTTTGAATAGCGTTTCTACATCAGCCTTTAATTCCGGTTCTATTCTGGCCCTTATAGTTGCTGTTTTTGACATATTCATCACCTCCTGTAAATAAAATAGCCCATCCGGGCCATATAGTCAATTAGTTTTTGTGGCCCATCTGGGTTCGTTTGTTTTGCTTTCGGCAAGCCGAGCAGTTTGTTCGACACAATTTTGCCTCGATAAGCGGCTACTCAGTATTTTTGACTATTGTCAAATCATCTTAGCTTAGCAAGATTAGATGACGCCCTTACCCGGATAAGTTCTGCAACTATGCTGATGGCAATCTCCTCGGGAGTCTCCGCATCGATATCCATTCCTATAGGAGAATGAACCTGCTTTAATCTTTCATCTGAAACCCCTTCTTCCATGAGAGCCTGGTAGATTTTTTCCCTTTTTCGCTTGCTTCCTATCATTCCGATATATCCATCTGACCTTTTCAGCGCTTCCCTAAGGACATTCAGGTCGTGGATATGTCCCCTGGTAATTATCGCAATATAGGATGAAGAAGAAATATTAATTTTTTCGAAAACATCTGAAAATGGAAGTACTATTAATTCATCTGCTTTATTAAATCTTTCTTTATTAGCAAATTCTTTACGATCATCGATTACTATTACTCGAAACCCGACCATGGAGGCCAGGGAAGCGACAAATGTAGATACATGCCCGGCACCGAAAAGGTAAAGGATATCATAAGGCATGAATGGCTCAACAAAAACTGACTCTTTGCCTTTTTCAATTTCCGTTAACTCTGGTGTTTTGATTTCAAGAAATTTTGCTAATCTTAGTTTACCTTCCTCTGAAACTGTTCCTATTTCACCCATTGTGGAACCATCTTCTTCAATAAGAAGACGGCTTGTCTCATCTTCCGGCATGATCCCATCTGAGACCAGGGTCAAGAGTACTCCTTTACGACCTTCATTTATAAAATTGCTGATCCTTTTAAATATATCTCTTGCGGCAGCATTATCTGTAAAAACAGGTTCGAGGTAGACATCAACAATTCCACCGCAAAGCATATCGGTTTTGGCCACTTCATCCCCGGTAAGTTGAAAATGCATAATAGCGGATTTTCCTTCTTTTAAACTCTCTTTTGCCCTTTCAATAACCTGGTGTTCCAGAAGACCTCCGCCAATCGTCCCTTTCATGGAACCATCTTCCAGAACTATACATTTGGTCCCAACCGCCCGCGGTGACGACCCCACCTGTGTAATGATTCGAGCCAGTACAATCTTTTTACCCTCCTGCAACAATTTACTAACATCTTCAAAAGCATTTTCCATGTAGCTCTCCTTAGTCGCTTATTAATAATTTTGTAATTTTTATGGAAAAAGATTAACCAAACAGATCATCGCCTGCGAGCAACGAGCGGCCAAAGGCCTTAAGGAGCGTCCCTTCGGGACTCGAAGAGCAGCCCTTCGGGCTTTGAAGACCACCCTGTTAGGACTTGAAGAGTGTCTCTACGGAAGTTGTGAGGCTTTTTTAAAATTAGCCTCAAGTGAAACGCTCTTCAAGCGAAGCGCTCCTCAAACGAAGTGCTCTTTTTCACTCACATCATGATATTCAACAACGGGTGTTTCGTGCAAAGCTCTTCCGATAACAACTCTTTTCAGTTCCTCTATCCCGGTCTTGCAAAGAATGCCGGCGATCCTTCGCCCTGACTCCACTAACTTTTGATTATCCGCCATGTTCAAAAATACAACCTTCTTTGTATGAGAAGGACAGTCTTTCATGATACCTTTTTTATCAATTAAAGCAGCAGCAACCGACTCTTCTGTTACGGGGTCTTCAGGCTTAAGCCCTGTGATATCAGCGTATAATTTATGTCTGAAGACCCATCTTTCATCAAGAGGTTTACCGATGCATTTCAGTCCAATAATTCCTATAAGCAACTCGGAACAATATGGAATAACGGGCTCATGAAAAGCTGGAGCTTTAAGAGGCCTTCTGGCAGCGCCATCGGCTTCAACCAGAATCCATCTAAAAACCCCGGCCTTCCATATTTCATCAATGACTTCAGGCTCAAACCCTGCGATTTTTCCCAAAGGAGAGTCTGTTCTTTGAGAGGCGGCAGAAATGTGAAGATTTTTTTTTATAAGGTCTCGTGCTTTATCCAGCACTTCGTCCAAAGAGTCAGACAGGATAACACGAGGTGATTGATCTTTTGACGGCATCAGAATCTTTGTCGTGGTGGTTGTCAGAACCGACTCTCCTGCATTTGAAAGTTCGCGCGCGATCGAAAACATCAGGCTCGTCTTTCCACCTGCACCTGCAAAACTGACAACACCACATTTTTTAAGACTTAAGGCTTCCCTCAGGGATACCATTGTTTAGATTTTATCCTTAAAACAGACCTCGTAACTTATAGCGTATTATGTCGTAATATTTTGGACAGAAAGCTTAAGTTTCCAACCGGGCATTTTGGTTAAAAGGTTCACGGTTCAAAGGTTCAGAGGTTGTCCGCCATTACATTAACCCAATGGAATCAATATGTAAGGAAGAAGTACGAAACACTTAACCTTGAACGGGGAACCCTTGAACCTTATAACCCAGACCGACCTGGTGTCAAATTATTTTGCGATTCCATGGTATATCAAGGTCTCCGGTCATTTTTGCAAGGTTAATAACGAGGTCTGTAAAAAGGCAAACACGTTCTTTAGCTCGCCGTCTTTATTTTTCGCCAATTAAGCCTTCATCTTTCATATGCAGACGATCCTCCAGTATCGGACCACCTGATCTGCCTGACTCAGGTGAATTTAAAAATATTCTGCAAACAGCTTCCAGCACTGAACCTGCAACGGCCCGTGCCTTATCGGAAATGGTGCTGCAGTAGCTTGCATCTCCCCTGGGGTCGATATCCCCGAGTTTCAAACCCTTGGGCACTTTTATATCTGATCGGATCAGGCCCCTGATTACACCGTCAATCTTAGCACTTACCTCTTTGCTTCCAACAGTACCTATGATATCCCCCTGCCTTACCTGATCGCCGATATTCAGTCCGGCTTTGAAAATACCAGGGTTTGCAGATCTAAATACGCGCTGTTTTGTATATCCACCTATGTTGCCCGGTATCCCTGTGTTTGGTTCGGCTGCTCCCGAAGTAATTATCCTCCCCAGATTATGTCCCCTGTTAGTTTCAATAACCATATGGACGTCATCTCCCGCAACAAATCCGGGCCCAAGACCGACAGTTAAAGTCGCTTCCGTCAACTTCGTACCAAGATTTTTCTTAGCTAAAATTGCATCCACTATTACATCCGGCTTAACCTTCCCAATAGCTGTCCATTCGGGATCAACGACTACTGCAATTTTTCCCCTATTCCATATTTCCTCGATTTTTTCAACACTGCCGGACAATATAGCCTCAACGCCTTCTATTGCATGACTGCCTTCATGTATTGCCTCACAAAATGATACCTTTTTCCGCACTGCAAGGGGGTTTTGAATTTCCATCATGAAAATCTTACGTATATTGGCCATATACAGCCTATACGCAATAGCACTGGCCATCTCCCCTGCCCCTTTTATTCCTATTATTATTTGGCTGATAGATTTTACCATTACATAAAAATCTCTTTTAGAGTCATTTTCCGAATGGACATACAGGAAACCGGCACTTGCTGCAATTCATGCAAAGACCTCCATGGCCCATTTCGGCAATCTCGTTTTTGGTGATTTTATCTCCTGCCAAAACACGTGGAAATATCAGATTAAAAATAGTCGCCTTGTGGTAGTAAACACATGCAGGAAGTCCCAGAATTGGTATATCATCAAGGAGTGCATATAAAAACATTGCTCCCGGAAGAACCGGGGAACCATAAGCGATAAGTTTGGCACCGGTTTTTTGAACACCTTTTTTTGTAACATCATCAGGATCAACCGAAAGACCCCCTGTTGTGATAATCATATCACATCCTCTATCTATTAATTTCCGGATAGCCCCGGCAATCGCTCCGGGTTCATCGGGAACCAGGGACTTTGATACAACCTTGCAACCATAACTTTGAATAATACTTCCCACATATTCATCAAACCCATCATGGATAAGCCCCTTGTAAATCTCTGTACCCGTTATTACCGCCCCTATTTTTAATTTTTTGTATGGCAATATCTGTATTACAGGATAATATTTTTTTGCAGTGTTTTCCAGTTTCTCGATCTTTTTTGTTGATATGGTAAGCGGAATTATCCTGGTAGCAGCTACGGTTTGGTCTTTTTTGCACGGAAAGTTACTCTTTATGGTCGATAAAATAATGTTGCCCATCTTATTGATTCTGAAAAGACCGTTTGTATTGATCTTAAGGAGTCCATCTTTCTTACTGATAATACTCGTTTTTCCTTCAACCGGACTGGTCCATCTGAGCGTTTCTGAACATATTGCCCCCGCTATTTTCAAGGCAGCGTCATCTTCGTGAATATGCCCTTTTGAAATATCCAGGACATACAGGTAATTCTTTCCCAGCCTGATTAGTTCGAAAATATCCTGTTTTTGTACAACATGACCTTTTTTAAACCCAACCCCTTTGAATTTTCCAGGAATGATGCGAGTAATATCATGTGCCAGCACCATCCCAACCGTTTTTTCAACTCTTACTTTCTTCATAAAATCCGTTTTCTTTTTACTTTACAATGTGTTATGAATGTTACAGTGTTTGATGTCATATTATCCTGTTTATTCCCCTATATTTTATTGGAATTCTATCCTATGACCCTGAAAAAACCGACAGCAGGAATCATCCTGGCTGCAGGTATTTCAAAAAGGTTTGGAACACCCAAACAGTTAGCAAAAATAAAGGGAGGTTACATGATAGAATATGTGATCCGTGCTTCCCTTGATTCGAAGCTTAACAGGATTTTTCTCGTTCTAGGCCACCATCGTAAAAAAATCCTTAAAGCCCTTGCTGAAAATAGTAAATATTTTAAAAATGACCGACTTGAAATAATAATCAACCGGCAGTATCGGCAGGGCATGAGCAGCTCAGTCCGTGCAGGATTGGCTTCCACAGGAGATAAATTCGGGTCGGTCATGTTCATACTTGGAGATCAGCCCATGGTAGATTCCCCTTTAATCGATCTCATGCTGAAACGATTTTACAAATCAGATAAGAATATATGTGTTCCTGTTTATAAGGGAAAGAGAGGAAATCCCACTATTTTCAGCCGTGAACATTTCGATCTTCTTCAGAGAGTTAAAGGGGATTCCGGCGGCAGGCGTATAATCCAGACCAATCCCGATGACATACTAAAAATAGATACTGATTCACCTGCCTGCGTTTTTGATATCGATACCATTGACGATTTAGAGGAGCTAAATAGTTGATGGTATCGTAAAAAGTAAAAAACATTTTCAAATAACTAAATCATAATCTCTTGATATGATTAACAAGTTATTTTCGGTTACAGTGCAGCAAAGCAGCATATTATAGCTGTTTAATAAAAATCAAACATAGGAGTTTTTTTTGAACCGCAGCCCGCCCTGGTGCTATATTAACGGATGTAACGCTGTCTGCCGAACTTTACTCCTAATAAGGTATTTAGTTCACAAA
>JAUWMJ010000195.1 GCA_030613225.1 Desulfobacterales bacterium | reverse complement strand
AGATTTTGGTAAGATATCAGAAATAAATTTTAAGAATATTTGTTCTTTATTCTGTCTGAATAGAATACATTAACGCCACTCCATTGATTTGTGCTGTAAATCAACAGAAGTAAATTGAGATTTTAATGTAGATAATCCACCCTCCCAGTCAAATTTAAATTTACTTTTATAATTTTCTTTAGTACCATATTTGGTTAATAAAAATTCTACAAAATCATTGATCTCCGGGAGTATATGATCAGGTAATTTAACAATTTTGGCTTCAATCTCATGCGTTTTCATTGTGTAACTCCTATCTATACATATCTGTATTAAGTTTTCTTTAACAAAATAACTAATGTTCAACAAAATATCAATACATTTTTTATCTTCTTTTATGGTATACCGTTACACACAAATGGCAGGCGAGCATTTAAATTCCGATTAGTTCATTTTCGGGTATTGAATTACTAATTATGCCGTGATGCTTGTACTCCCAGCTTCCCAGCATTCTGGCTTTCTTGCTTCCCAGCCTCCAAGCCTCCTTGCCTCCCAGCCTTTATTCTTGTATCGGTGTCAAGAACCCTGATCCTGCGGCGATTTCAACCAGTAAGCCGAAATCGTCGAAATAAGCGTTATTAAAGACACTACCGAAAGTATGAAGTCCAAGTTCAGGCCTGGTGAGGGGGAAACCGGAATCGGGTGTAAAAAGGATGTTCTCAGTACCAAGGACAATTACACCGGGCTCATCTACTGATTCTACAAGATCAACTGCATTTACACCATCCCACTGTACCAGAGTGAAATAATCCCCTTCGGCTGACCAGTCCTGTATTTCATCGGGTGGCCAGTGTACTGTGTTACGGGAATTCTCTCTTCTTATATAGTCAAAAGGAATATCGTTCATTCCGCTGCCGTTAACATCGCCGTAAAACACCCTAATATAATTGTAACGGTCAGTGTAGCCCTGGCATGTAGCAAGGTTGCTTCCTTTTCCGGCTACCGCCAGTGTCTGGCCGCTCTGGAAGTCTGCTGCAGATACTTTGTTTAGAGTAATTATTCCCACTGCGTTTCCGGAAGCCCAATCTCCTCCTGAGAGAATCGGTTCTCCTATTACTGTTCCATAGGCACCGTTTACCTGGGTTACGATGTCTCCATCTTCGACGGGGGTAGTTCCTCCGCTTGTAAAACGGACTTCGGCGGCTTCCTTGATTCGAACCAGAAGTGTTGACTCATTTACTGGAAAGCCTCTATGAATAGTTACGTCGTCGATGTACCAGTTGCACGGTAGACCACCGCCACTCGTCTCTATACGGAATTCTATTTGTATATTTGGCAGATAATTACTAATGTCCAAAGCTACTTTTTTCCATTCATTTTGTGTGTCGGGACCTGGAAATGGGGCTATCGGTGTCGGATCGTTATTGATGAATACCTTCCCACTGTCTCCGGCATTATTAAAATCATATTTATGCCAGAAGGTTAAAACTGCTGATGGTGCTGTTGAAAGATCAATAGGGGGAGTTGTTATTAATGATTCTTCCCAGCCAGGAAAGAGAATAGTTGAAAGATCAGCCGTCCAGCATGTGGGTGAATTATACCCGCCTGGAGCTAGAACCCACGAACCGAAAGGAGCAATGTCACCAATCCAACCACCTGTACCACTTTCCATGTCATCAAAAAATTCATTGGTACCGAATGTATAGGCCAGCCAGTTTCTGGTCAATCCCGAACCTGTCTGCTGCCAGAGGACAATCATAGGTATATAATGCAGAGGTTCGTTAACATTAATCTTAGGGACAATATTAGGATCAATAGCACTGCCCAAACCACTATCATCAGCTCTCATAAATGAGATCCCATAGCTGTTAATATTTCCATCCAGCCGGAAAGACAGGCCGGCTGCATAATCATCCGGAACTGAGGGATCAAACCCAACCTTAACCTGGGCGTCATAGCTTAAAAAATAGCCGGATACAGAATGGGCATATTGCAGGTTAACATTTGTGCTTTGCCAGTTGAGGCCAATAAGGCTTTTTCCAATACTTCCTTCGGGTGTCGTGCCGATTACTCTTAATGCGCTGTCACCGCCAATTGGTTGAACTAAATGACTGCCCAGTATGGAAGGATCACTCCAGTGCGACTTGTCTGCAAATTGATCATGAAACTCAACTTTTTCCCCTTCTGTGGGAGAATCGGGGATGGGAACGTTATATACAATTTGACGGCTTGCAGCCTGAACACCCTGGCCTACGGTTCCGGTGGAGAATACCCTTAAATAGGGCTTTAGAACAACATTGGTATTTGCATCCACAGGAATAGAGAAAGTCCTGCCAGGATCATTTGCATCAGTAATATTTTGCAAGATATTTCCATTTATCGTTTCGTACTTATATGCAATTCCGTCTATCATGAATTTTCCGGTTATTGCGGGAAAAAAGGAAGCACTTGAAAGGGTGAGATTGCCGCCGTTGGTCATTGTAGCGGCCCCTGGAGGACTTCCTACAGGGAGGACATTCATACGATCACCAATATCTTCCGAAAGGCCTGCTAGGATAGAAAAGACCCCAGCAGAGTAATTCGTATAATTGTAAACACCGGAGCCGATTCTAAGTCTGCCATTTGAAGGCATGGCAAAACCGGCCGGCATTGCCCCTGCAAACCTTGTATCGATCGTCTGCATTCCTGCGGCGTACTGCCCGGTTGTAATAAAATAATAAGGATATACTTCAAGGCTAAATCTTTCATCAGGATTGCTTAATGTATATTCTGTTGCATCGTGAAGAATTATAAGAACCCGGTTCCTATCGTCTTCAATCTCGCCGTTTGGCGCTTGAATATCTTCGGCATTAAGGTATTGACTGGCTGCGTATCTGAAACCGGATTCAGCGATGTAATATGCCTTTGAAGTAGTGTTTGCCGTTACCTGGCTGGATGTGGAAGTGCCTGTCATTGCAACCATACCTGCCCCAAGAGCGGCAAATATCATCATGGTTACAATCAGTCCGATAAGCACATTACCTCTGTTTTGCCCAAGCAAAGAAGCTGGGAGGCAAATAGGCTTGGAGGCTGGGAGGCTGGGAGGCCAGGAGGCTGGCTGGTGCTTAAGCTTCCGGGCTTCCAAGCCTCCAAGCTTTCCAGCTTCCACGTTTTTGCGGTCTATTGGCAGTAAGAATAAAATCGCAACTGCAACAATTAAGAAGCCAAATAAAAAAACTGTGGAAACGTGGAATTCACCGTATGCAGCGGTTGCCACAAAACAAGCATAGTTATGTGCTGTATATGGAGTTGTTGTGGGTGGCACTCCGCCGTAATTGTTGGTATTTCTTGGATTTACAGTGGTGGTAAAAGTAACCGCGTTACCGACACCATCCGAGCGGTCCAGCGCAAGATCGGCTTTAATGGCTGAAAGTAAATTAATGTCATTTCCAAAATTCCAGGTATGTGTTGCATCCTGGTGATAGGATAAAGTAAAGTTATTAACATTATCCACGAGGATATCTCCTTCGTCCGAAGGTAATGATGTGGCGCCTGCAGTTAGATTATACATCTTTATGGTTGTATTATCCATTGCAATAGCATGCCGACCTGAAGTATTGTCGTAAATAATATAATCCGGGTTGCTATGTGTTGCAGCAATATCTGTAAATTCCATTAACTCGCGCTGTATGCGGGCCATGGCAAGCTGTGCTTTTTGAGCCATGTGTGAATTTTCCTTTGCAAGAAGGTAGCCTTTTGTGCCTGTAACTATTCCCATACCTGCAATGGCAGCCATCATTCCCACCAGTACAAGGGAAACGATAATTTCAATCAATGTAAATCCTGATTCATTTCTCATTTTATACTCCTGAACTATGGCAGGGGCCGAGCGCTTTGCTTGAAGAGCGCTTCGCTCAATGACCGCTTCGCTTGAAGAGCGCTACGCTTAAAGAGCACTGCGTTTGAGGAGCGCTTCGCTTGAGGATTAAGGCTTTTTCCTCAAGGGCGTCAGCCCGCTCCTCAAGGACGTTAGTCCGCTCATCAAAGCCCGAAGGGCTGCTCCTCGAGTCCCGAAGGGACGCTCATTAAGTCCTGAAAGGACGCTCCTCAAGGCCCCTTGGCCACTCCGTGTTATTTAGTAAAAAGCGCCGTCAGACTCTGACCGCCATGTGTTATTGTAACCTTTAAAACATTTGGAGTTGGCGGTGGAAGAGGTGCATCTTCTTCCTCATTACCAACATTAAAAATAATATACTTTGTTGTTACAGCGTATTCTCCGAAGTAAGGATTGCTTGCCGGCAGATAACCTTCATCAACATCTCTTTTAAAATCCACAAGAGGATCGACCGGTGAAGTCATCAGCCTATACTTATAATCGGAATTCAATTTTTCCATGATTTCGTAAACACCACAGCCGTCTTGAACCATAATAACAGGCTGAAAGCTGTTTTTCATGCTTGTACCCATAAACTGGACAAGAATAGCACCGAGAATGGAGCCGACAATAAGAGTGATGACAACCTCTAAAAGTGTAAAGCCCTGGTTTTTACGAATTAGCAATGGTTTTGATTTCATTAAGACCTCACAATTTATTTCCCAACCTGGATAAACAGGAAAAGAAAAAGATTTTTTATTATTTATAAAGCCTTTAAATTGTCATTATTCTTTTCCTGCAAAGCTTCTTTAGTTAAGAAGTCTAATTTCCCTGAATTTGAGTCCTTTTTAATTTGTTTATCCCATATTTTCCAGTCCTTTTCAGCAAACCAATGTCTCAAATTAACATATTCCTGTTTAGGCAATTGTTCAATTTCTTTTTTTATTTCAGCTATCTGTACCATTTTTAACTCCTGCTTTTGTTTATTGGCTAACAATATACTGTTTATTGATCGTTTCCATTTTGCAACTCCTTGTAGTTATCCTGTTATTGGATAAACCCTGTATTTTTTGTGATTATGATGCTTTCGCTATCTGAGCCTGAAGACAGTCTTAATGTCCTGTCTACTGCTTGAATTGTTCCGGAATTGTCTGTATACGGTATCCCCCTTGAGTCAAAGGAAACGATATTGCCACCGCCAACCATAGCAAGAGTGAGCCCAAGCGCTGAAAGGTTTATAGTATCTGATTGTTCACCTGGAAACCTGACTATATTAGTGCCAGAAACTCTGAAAAGCCAGTAGGTATTACCACTGGATTGAATGCCGTAATTATCATTTGAATTCATGGCTCTGGACTGGGCATAACGCAGGTGAACTTTAAGGACTTCTTTCTGGGCAATCAGCTCTGGTTTGTTCTCCACTACACGCCCGACAACAAAAGCTGTGATTATACTCATGACAACTAATACTGCAACGACTTCTATTAATGTGAAACCCGAATTGTTTTTTATGTTCATTTTTATACCCTAATTTTCCCGCTGATTATCTATTTTGTGCTTTTTTGTGTTAAAGAATTAAAAACAATCACGAAAACACGAAATGAAG
Organism: Desulfobacterales bacterium; assembly: GCA_030613225.1. The sequence goes on along the minus strand of JAUWMJ010000195.1, from coordinate 924 downwards.
AAAGCACGAAATTAATATTTTGTCTTTTTTCGTATTTTCGTACTTTCGTGCTTTCGTGATAAAATTTTTTAATAAATTCAAGTCAATTTCTGATGAAATCTTCATCATAAACAAGCATTTCTTTATATTTATGAACAATGACTGCCAGAAAGATTCCCAAAAGAACAGCACCTGCAGTAAGGCACAGCATGCCGGCTGCGGTAAAAGGATTTCCCGGGGCCATTTGAATTCCTATGGAGTTAAATACTGAAAAACCTATGTATAAAATTGTCCAGAAATAGGCCATCTTAATGGCAAGCATGTTTTTTTTACGTAAAAATATACCAAGGAAAATAAAAACAATGGCTGAAGCAAAAGCAATTTGAGGCTGAATCATAACCCACCCGGAAACATGGGCGTGACCGCCCATGGTTTTTAGTCCAAGAGCCAGGACAATTCCCATTATAAAATAAAAAAAACCTGCCATTAGAAAGCAAAAAGCGCATTCCGCATCGGTTTCAACTTCTATCCATGCCCGAAAATTTATGTTTTGAAAGAGGCGTAAAAACAGTCTCAGCAGTTTAGACCCAGCGGCATATGGACCGGCAGGAAGGTTTTCCATAACTTTTTCTGTAAAACCATCAGGAGGCAAAACCGCTTTTGCATCTTGAGCAAGATGGATAATATGCTCAAATTTTTGCATGCTTTCAAATTGTTTCGGGGGATTTAGCATTTGTCGCTTCCTTCTTCGCCTTCGGCTACGCAGGACAGGCCGCTCCAGGTTCAAGGTTCAATGGTTCAGGGTTCAAAGGTTAAAGGAATTCCGTCTGTTTTATTTTTCCCTTCTGCCTTTGTGCCTCTGTGCCTTATGCCTTTCTTTCCATTAAATTTTCCAGTTTTTCTAACCCGCGATAAACCCTCATTTTTGCTCCGCTTAAGGAGATG
>JAUWMJ010000276.1 GCA_030613225.1 Desulfobacterales bacterium | reverse complement strand
GATTTCGGTCACCGGGGCAGTGATTGTTATATCAAAGGGCGATCTGAATGGCATCATAGACGGCGGCCTGGGTTTAGGAGAATTTTTTATTTTCTGCTGTGTAGCCAGCTGGGTTTGTTATTCTTTGATTGGAAAAGCCGTCATGTCCGACCTTTCGCCTCTTGTTTCCGTGACATATTCCGCAATCATCGGCACTACCTGCCTGTTTATCCCTGCCTTGTTTGAAGGAATGCTGAGCGACATGAGGCATTATATGGTCAGCGAATGGATTAGCATATTTTATCTGGGATTCTTCGGCACTGTTCTCGGCTTTGTATGGTATTATGAGGGAATAAAAAAGATCGGCCCCACGAGAGCGAGCCTTTTCATCAATTTTGTGCCTATAACAGCTATCATACTTGCCTTTCTAATCCTGAAAGAGCCAATAACCCTCTCCCTTTTCATCGGAACCGTATTTGTCTGTTCCGGCGTGTACCTTACCAATCGGCCTTAAGCCCGCCTTAAAATTGATGGCGTCGTAAAAAGCCATTTTTCACCACTGAGCCCACAGAGAACACAGAGAATGTCTTATTTTATTAACTCGTTATCTCTGTGATCTCCGTGGCCTCTGTGGTAAATCGGACTTTTTACGAGTTCATCAAGCTTGTAGCGATTAACAAAACTCCATTCGGATAATCAAAAAGCTGAGAGACCTTATAAAAATGACTGTGGACAGTGATATACAATGGAAATAGGAATGAATGGATGCCCTGGAAGTTTTACTAAAAGCGCAGGCTTTCTGGCTTAAAAATTGGCTGCGCAAGAAGGTACAAAGGGTGCTTTCCGTGCCAAACCAGAACCCTTTCGAGAAATACTTCCCTGCACAGCTTTCGAAAGGAGGGTAGATGAAAAAGGATTAGGCATGGGCGGCCCATCCAAAGGCCGCCCACCACCATGCGAAAAAAATAGTGTGCGCTCGAACACACCGCTATCAATAATAGCAATTTTTATGCCAGACTATCAATTTTGTTAAGCTTTCTATCATATCAAACAGTTAGATAATCCACATGTGAAATTACGGAAAATAATTTCCATTATTTTGTGAAAAGTTTTTCAGAATAAATATGAAAACTTTTTCACACATACATATCAATGCGGGCAGTATATTGCTATTTGTGTCATACTCAAATATCTGTTAAAAATTGTTCGAGGGTTTTCATATTATTTACTGAATAAAATTTTCCCGGATAATCCTTTGGCAAAATCTTTCTTATTAATCCGGTAAGTACTCTCCCCGGACCCACCTCCACGAAAACTTCCACATTTTCTTCAATGAGTTTGCGCATGGAATCATACCATCGAACAGGGCTTATAAGCTGTTGTACCATAATAGATTTGATCTCTCCCGGATCTGTTTCATAATCTGAAGTTACATTAAAAAGTACCTGTTTTTCCGGTTTGTTGAAAGCAAACGGATCAAGGAATTCCCTGAACTTATCTTCCGCTCCTCTTATCAATTCACTGTGCCAGGCACCGCTGACTTTTAAAGAGATCGATTTTGCGCCCTGTGAAGCTGCAAGGGAAGAAACCTTTTTAACCGGCTCAGGAGCGCCGGTTATAACTATCTGAAGTTCGGTATTATGGTTTGCCACTGATACAACACCATCTTTTTGAACATCTTTTACAATTGCGTCAACTTTGTCAATGGGCAGACCTATAATGGCATGCATGGCTCCGACATGTTTTGTCGATTCATTATGCATCAACTCCCCTCGCTTATAGACAAGGGCGAATGTGTCCTGGTTTGAAACAATACCTGACGCTCGAAGTGCGCTGTATTCACCGAGACTGTGACCTGCTGAAATATCCGGCTTTATACCCTCCTTTTCAATGGCAGCAAGAAATGCAAGATTCACTACAGTGACTGCCGGTTGGAGATTGACCGTCATTGTTAGATCTTCCATGGGTCCTTTAAAGCAGAGTTTCGATAAATTTATCCTGCACGTCTCCTCTGCCATATCAAAAAGTTCCCTGACAAAATCATACTCCTGATACAAATCGAGTCCCATTCCAACCGATTGGGAACCCTGCCCAGGAAAAAGAAATGCTGTCTTCTTCAAAATATTCCTCCAAATAGAACTGATGAATTTAAAAAAATAAAATTCATCTGGTTTTAAGATTTATGTTTTATGTGTTAAGTGTATTTAATCGGGATCAGAGAAAAGAAATAACATGAAACCCTCTGCGTGCTCTGTGCCTCGAATGAGCGTAGCGAATGGGCGGTAAATTAATACCCTCTGAATAAATACCTTTTATTCGTCCAGCTTAAACAACCTCCTCGTAACATCTAAATAAACGGACTTATCCCTGTGAATGCCGTTACCTTTTAAAACAAGTGTCGGATCATGTAAAAATTTGTTTACAATCGCATCTGTCATCCTTTGAATGGCCTGTGAATCAACACTTGAAACAGAATTGGACTGCATGGTTTTTTCTATCTCCGCCCTTGCAATAGCTTCAAGCTTGCTGCGCAGGGCAATAATTGTCGGAACCACATCGAGATTGTCATACCACTCCCGAAACCGTATGACGGCTTCGTCAACGATTCTCTCCCCTTTGACGGCCTCGGCTTTTCTATCCCCTATATTTTCATCAATAACCCCTTTTAAGTCATCAATATCATAAACATACGAGTTGTTGAGACGGTTTATCTTAGGATCAATATCCCGTGGAACTGCAATATCTATAAAGAAAAGGGGACGATTGCGCCTGTTGCGCATTGTCCCTTTTACCTGGTCAGGTCTGAGGATAAAATCAGAAGAACCGGTCGAGCTGATAATTATATCGACTTCCTTTAAATAGTCTGTGAGTTCTTCAAACCTGATAGCCTGGCCTTTAAATTCTTTTGCAAGTTCGACACCTCGTTCAAAGGTTCTGTTTGCCACAAAAATCTCACCGACCCTGTTTCGAATCAGGTGTTCAACTGCCAGTTCCGCCATTTCACCTGCACCGATAAGGAGTACTTTCTTTCCTTCAAGGGTGCCGAATATCTTCCGTCCAAGTTCAATAGCTGCATAACTTATCGATACCGCACGATCTCCTATTCCTGTTTCACTTCGAACTTTTTTTGCCACACAAAAGGTTCTATGGAGGAGACGATTTAAAATAACGCCGGAGGTCTTTTTCACAGAGGCATTGCGATACGCCTCTTTTACCTGCCCCAGGATCTGGGGTTCACCCACCATCATCGAGTCAAGACTGGAAGCTACCCTGAAAATATGCCGCACTGCCTCATCACCCTCATAAACATACAGCACATCCTCAAATTGTGTAACATGAACTTTTTTGAATTCAGAAATGAACTCTTTTGCAGCATCAGCGCCCTTGGTCCTGTTTTCAGTTACAAACAACACCTCAACCCGGTTGCATGTTGAAAAGATTAAAACCTCTTTTATAAGCGGGTTATTATGTAGTGATTCCAGCGCATCGGCAGTCTCCTCTTTTGAGAACGCCAGGCATTCCCTGAGATCTACGGTCGCTGTTTCATGGTTTATTCCAAGTAATACTATATCAGGCATAACTTTATTTTAAATATCGAAAGATTGATAAACTTTCATAAAATCTTGCAATAGTTCAGCCACTAAGGGCTCGGTAAAAAATAAATTGGTATTTTAGGCGCTCAGATTTAGGTCGGATTTGGTCGAACCGATTGAGTGAAGCCACAGGAATAGCAAGCTATTTCAAGGACTTCGCGATTGAGGAACGGCCAAATCCGGCCTGAAGCTGGGATGTGCCGCGAAGCAAATGCCCTTGGGGTGCATAAAATTCCAAGTTATTTTTTTCCGAGCCCTAAGGTTGGGTGCATTACCAGCTTGTTAATAGCTTTCTAAGACTTTTTGGTTTCAGGTGTCAGGGACATAGGTGCTGAATACTGACACCCGAAACCTGACACCTTCGAAATGAACCGTTGGCTTCTTACTGCCCCTTAAGGCATAGTCGGCAGGTTAAGAGAAAAATGGGCTATTATCGTTAACAATTATCAATTTTCAATTCACAATTGGCAATTATTTGTCTTTAAAAATGTATGTAGCCGTTCACAGGTTCCCCGCCCAGCGGGATCTTCGACACGATTCGACGTTCAGGGTTAGGGGCAAGGACAAAATTGAAGAACAGAAGTTCTCGTAAAAAATGATGGTTTGCCGCATAATTGCCAATGCGCCGCCAATTTTCAGATTGGGAATGACGAAGCCGGGCTTGTCTCGGCGTAGCTTTCAAGCAAAGCTGGATGCTACTCACATAAATACGCCTCCAAAATGGAATCCTGGGACAAGAATGCAACCTTGAACCCCTGAACCTTTGAACCCGTGAACGGTTACAAATGTATTTGTTAAAATAAAATTGTGAATTGTGAATAGTTAATTGCGAATTGTAAATTGAAAAACAAGCTAAATGGGTGAGAACCATTTTAACAAATCGGTAATGCTCCCTTCTTCTTTGTGTGGCTGATTCTGAACACTCCTCAGATCTATTACCCTCCTCAGCTCCGAAAATACTTTATTGTCGAACAACCAGTTTGGCGAAACATAAACCGCATAAACGCTGTGTTGCCTTAAATTTAGGACATCCATTTCTTCTGCCTCGTGTTTGTCACATCAATTAAGATCTTCTAAGAAAGATTTGGCACTTAAATTGCTATATTCAAACAATGAAGCCTTTGAAAAATGTTCAATTTCGAAGTCTACGCTTATCTGCCCGATTAGCGCTAAAGGTTAGCGCTGATGCTTCACTTCGAGTCACTAAAGTGCCTGCGTCCCCGATGAGCGTGATCTATGCTTCGCTTCGACAGGCTCAAAGTCCGGGATCTTCGACTTGAACTCGAACCCCGGTTAAATATAAAAAGGAGTTATCATTTATGTTTAAGTATAAAGTGCAAACAAATTCTAAAGTATCAAGAAACTTTTCCTTTGGAAAGGGCTTTATCCTTAACCTTTCTTCC
>JAUWMJ010000227.1 GCA_030613225.1 Desulfobacterales bacterium | reverse complement strand
AATTCCGTCACTCCGGCGAAAGCCGGAGTCCAGAAGCTATTGAAATGACTGGATTCCGGCTTTCGCCGGAATGACTAAAAGGGATATTTTCGACTTTTTACGAGACCGTCATAATTGATGAATTCGTAAAAAGGCGAATTTACCACAGAGAACACGGAGCCCACAGAGATAACCAATTAATAAAACAAAGATTCTCTGTGCTCTCTGCGAGCTCTGTGGTGAAAAATTACTTTTTACGACACCATCTTCTATCAACAACAAACAAGAGGGGCTACCAATGGGAGGTTTATTCGGAAGTGTTTCAAAAGAAAATTGTATCAATGATTTGTTTTACGGGACTGATTATCATTCTCATCTCGGGACAAAACGGGGAGGTCTTGCCGTAAAAAATTCGAATGGTTTTTCAAGGTCAATCCACAATATTGAAAATGATTATTTCAGATCCAAATTTGAGTCCGATCTTCCCGATCTACAGGGAAATAAAGGCATTGGAGTTATCAGTGACAACGATTCCCAGCCTCTCATTATCGGTTCTCATTTAGGAACATTCGGAATTGTAACGGTGGGTAAAATTAACAATATCGAAGAACTGGTCAGGGAAGAATTTAATAAGAAAATGCATTTTTCCGAGACGAGCGGTGGTGTCACAAACCCGACAGAGCTTGCAGCGATGTTGATTTGCGAAAAAGGATCCTTTGAAGAAGGGATTGAAAATGCACAGGAACTCATTAAGGGCTCCTGTTCGCTGCTTTTGCTAACAGAAAAAGGAATTTTTGCTGCAAGGGACAAATTAGGCAGAACACCTATTGCCATTGGGAAAAAAGAAAACGCTTTTGCGGTATCTTCTGAATCATGTGCGTTTCCCAATCTTGGATATGACATTGAAAAGCATCTTGGGCCCGGTGAAATTGTTTTTCTGACAGCAGACGGATATGAACAGAGAAAGAAGCCCAACGACAAAATGCAGATATGTGCTTTTCTGTGGGTTTATTACGGTTATCCGGCCTCTGAATACGAGGCAATCAATGTGGAGAGGGTCAGGTACAGGTGCGGCTGTTCCCTTGCAAAAAATGACGATGTAAAAGTCGATTATGTTGCAGGGATTCCCGATTCCGGCATCGGTCACGCCATCGGCTATGCGAATGAGAAAAGAATTCCATATAAACGTCCCTTTGTTAAATATACACCAACCTGGCCCAGAAGCTTTATGCCCCAGAGTCAAAGCATAAGAGATCTTGTTGCAAGAATGAAGCTGATTCTGGTCAGGTCGATAGTTGAGGGGGAAAGGATTCTTTTTTGTGAAGATTCAATTGTAAGAGGTACCCAGTTGCAGGACAATGTACAAGTATTATTTGATTACGGCGCCGTTGAGGTTCACATGCGCCCTGCCTGTCCTGTTTTAATTTACCCCTGTGACTTCTTGAACTTTTCAACATCACGATCAACGCTCGATCTTGCGGGTCGAAAAGCTATAAGGGAACTTGAAGGAAGTGACGATAAGTTTCTGGATGAATATGCCAGAGCCGGTTCGGAAAAAAATATGGCAATGATAGATAAAATAAGAGGTAAATTAAAGCTAACCTCATTAAAATTTCAAAAACTGGAAGACCTTGTTGAGGCGATAGGTCTGCCAAAAGAAAAATTGTGTACTCATTGCTGGGACGGGTCCAGCTATTATTGATGGCGTCGTAGAAAGTCCCATCTAAAACGGATCCCGATACTTTTTACGAGACCATCATAAGTTTAAAAGGAGTTATTAATGCCCAGACGCGACGACATCAAGAAAGTACTTATCATCGGTTCAGGACCTATTATTATTGGCCAGGCCTGTGAATTTGACTATTCCGGCACCCAGGCGTGCAAAGCTCTACGATCGCTTGGATACAAAATCGTCCTTGTGAATTCAAACCCTGCAACAATCATGACGGATCCCGGTACTGCCGATATTACTTATATTGAGCCTCTTACACTTAATGTATTAACCGACATTATTGCACTTGAGCGGCCGGATGCCTTACTGCCGAACCTGGGCGGCCAGTCAGCTCTGAATTTGTCATCTGAGCTTGCAAAGGCAGGCGTTTTGAAAAAATATGGAGTGAAGGTTGTCGGTGTAAATATAGATGCCATTAAGCGCGGAGAAGATCGAACAGCCTTTAAAGAGACTATGAATCGACTGGGAATTGAAATGCCGGAGAGCCAGACGGTAAACAGTGTTGAAGATGCTGAAAAGGTTGCAGCGCAGCTTGGTTATCCTGTTGTAATTCGTCCGGCTTATACCATGGGTGGTACGGGCGGCGGTCTTGTGTATAATGTTGAAGAACTTCGCACCATTGCAGCGCGCGGTCTGTCTGAAAGTCTCGTAAACCAGGTCCTGGTGGAAGAATCGGTCCTTGGATGGGAAGAGCTTGAACTTGAAGTCGTAAGGGATGCAAAAAACCAGATGATAACCGTTTGTTTAATCGAAAATGTTGATGCCATGGGGGTTCACACAGGGGATTCTTTTTGTACGGCGCCAATGTTGACAATTGATAGCAAACTGCAAAAACGTCTCCAGAAATACTCTTATGATATTGTGGAAGCGATTGAGGTCATAGGCGGTACAAATATTCAATTTGCACATGAACCAAAGACCGGGCGCGTTGTTGTAATAGAGATTAATCCCAGAACTTCCAGGTCGTCCGCCCTGGCATCCAAGGCAACAGGTTTTCCGATTGCCCTGGTTTCTTCCCTGCTGGCCGGTGGATTGACAATGGATGAAATTCCCTACTGGCGAGACGGCACACTCGAAAAATATACCCCTTCCGGTGAGTACGTGGTTGTAAAATTTGCCAGATGGGCTTTTGAAAAATTTGAAGGTGTAGAAGATAAACTCGGCACCCAGATGCGTGCTGTCGGCGAAGCCATGAGTATCGGGAAGAATTACAAGGAAGCGTTTCAGAAAGCGATCCGCTCCCTTGAAATTGACCGTTACGGTCTCGGTTTTGCCAAAGATTTCAACGAGAAATCTTTAAGTGAATTAATGAGTATGCTGGTCGATCCAACAAGTGAACGTCAGTTTATAATGTACGAGGCTCTGCGAAAGGGAGCCGACATCCAGGCACTTTATGAGCTCACTCATATTAAGCCCTGGTTCATCGAGCAAATGAAGGAACTGGTGGATCTCGAAGAAGAGATTTTACAATATAAGGGACAGGCGCTTTCCGACGAACTGCTTAGTCGGGCAAAAAAGAACGGGTTTGCAGACAGGTATCTTTCCTTTCTACTTGAAGTTTCCGAGAAGGATATTCGTCAAAAACGTATTTCAATTAACCTTGTTGAAGCCTGGGAACCGGTACGGGTCAGTGGTGTCGAAAATGCCGCCTACTATTACTCTACTTATAATGCTCCAAATAGGGTTGAGGTGAGTGACCGGAAAAAAATTATGGTTCTCGGCGGAGGCCCGAACCGGATAGGACAGGGAATTGAATTTGACTACTGTTGCGTACATGCCGCATTTGCCATCCGTGATGCAGGGTATGAATCGATTATGGTTAATTGCAACCCTGAAACAGTCTCCACGGATTACGATACATCAGATAAACTTTATTTCGAGCCCCTGACATGTGAAGATGTTTTAAGTATTTATGAAAAGGAAAAACCGGAGGGAGTTATCGTCCAGTTCGGCGGTCAAACACCTCTTAATATCGCAAACGAGCTTGAAAAAGCCGGTGTAAAAATTCTTGGAACTTCTCCTGAAACAATAGATCTGGCTGAAGACAGAGATCGCTTCCGCAAAGTAATGCGAAAGCTGGGAATTCCTCAACCTGAATCCGGCATGGCAAGCACGCTGGAAAAAGCTTTGGAAATAGCCAAAAGAATCGGATATCCGTTGATGGTTCGACCTTCTTATGTTCTGGGTGGCCGTGCAATGGAAGTCGTTTTAGACGAGGAGATGCTTATGCATTACATGGCAGCAGCCGTGGATGTTTCACCGGAGCGTCCTGTTTTAATCGACAAATTCCTGGAAAATGCCATTGAAGCTGAAGCAGATGCCATCGCAGACGGAACCGATGCATTTGTTCCTGCTGTTATGGAACATATTGAACTGGCAGGTGTGCATTCCGGCGACAGCGCGTGTGTGATCCCCCCGGTAAGTATTCCGGTGAAGCACATTGAAACTATTTATGAATACACAAAAAAGATTGCAATTGAACTCAATGTTATCGGGCTTATGAATATCCAGTATGCCATTTGCGATGATACGATTTATATACTTGAGGCCAACCCCAGGGCCTCACGTACTGTGCCGATTGTCTCAAAGGTTTGCAACATCTCCATGGCACGACTTGCCACCCAGGTTGTTATGGGCAGGAAAATTTCTGATCTTGATCTTAAGCCAAAGCAGATCCCTCATTTCGGCGTTAAGGAAGCGGTTTTCCCCTTTAAAATGTTTCCTGAGGTTGATCCTCTTCTTGGACCTGAGATGCGCTCTACCGGTGAGGTGCTGGGTCTGGCCAAGTCATTTGGTCTTGCTTTTTTCAAATCCCAGAAAGCAACCCAGCTATCACTCCCGCTTGAAGGAACCGTTCTTATTACCATTGCAAATAAAGACAAGGCCAGAGCTTTTGAACCTGCCAGGTTGTTTAGCGATCTGGGATTCAGGATTCTGGCTACAAAAGGAACACATCAGTTTTTATCTGAGCAAGGTATTGAATCCGAAACAATTCGCAAGCTGGGATACGGCAGGCCTGACATCGTTGATGCAATAAAAAACGGAGAGATTCAGTTGATTGTCAACACTCCCAGTGGCAAGGAGAGCCAAGACGACGACTCCTATATCCGAAAGGCAGCAATTGAATATAAAATTTTAAACATTACAACCACAGCCGCAGCCCTGGCAGCCGCCAGAGGCATCGCAGCACGAAGAAAAGGAAAATCAAAAATTAAGTCTCTTCAGGCTTATCATGCGGATATTAAATAATGATGGTGTCGTAAAAAGTTATTTTTTACCACTGAGATCGCAGAGAACACAGAGAATAATCTGTTTTATTGACCATTTGTCTCTGTGAGCTCTGTGTCCTCTGTGGTAAATTCGACTTTTTACGACGCCATCATTATTGATGTTCATTCCGACGTTTATGCTGTCATTTTTACCTGTATTTTTTCCGGAAACAACCTCTTTATATCATCTTCATTTGCCTTGCAGATTCCCCTTTCGGTTATAAAGCCTGTTACAAGCCTTGCGGGCGTTACATCAAATGCGTAATTTGCAACAGGGCTTTTAGGGGGAGGAACCAGAACACTTCTTATGGTGTTGTTGTCCAAGCCCTGTATATATCTTATTTCATCCGGATCACGCTGCTCTATTGGAATCTCCTTGACTCCGTTTTGCAATGACCAGTCAAAAGTGCTTGACGGAAGGGCGACATAAAAAGGAATATTATTGTCTTTGGCTGCGAGCGCCTTAAGGTAAGTTCCGATCTTGTTTGCAACATCACCGGTATATGTGGTTCTGTCCGTACCGACGATCACTATGTCAACCATGCCGTGTTGCATGAGATGGCCGCCGGCGTTGTCGGTAATGACTGTGTGTTTTACGCCGTATTCCCCAAGCTCCCAGGCTGTAAGCCTTGCCCCCTGGTTAAGGGGTCTTGTCTCATCAACCCATACATGTACATCTATGTCGTTGTCAAATGCAGCATAAATTGGTGCGGTTGCCGTACCGTACTCAACACAGGCAAGCCATCCTGCATTGCAGTGGGTCAGAATATTGACTGGTTTTCCCTTTTTGCTGCG
>JAUWMJ010000015.1 GCA_030613225.1 Desulfobacterales bacterium | reverse complement strand
TGGCTGCTGTTTCGCTATGATAAGAAAGAAACTTAAACGGCAAAATATTATAAGGAGGGAAATAAAGCAGTCCGTTTTCATCATTTCCTGCAAAAAACCTCAGATCTTCCAAAAGCCTTTCCGCATATTTTTGAGAAGGAGCCAGCAGAAAAACGGGGCCTTTATGTTTTAAGAATATCCTTAAAATTAAGTATGCTTTAGCGGATTCTTCCAATCCTGTGCATTCGATTGCCTGCTTTCTTTCAGAAATTTTATCAATCAGGGTTTCAGTCAGGGTTTCAATTGAAATTTTTTCTTGATTTGGATTCATAAACACAGTAGTTATTTTCTGCCTGCGGTCAGTTAATGTAAAAAAAATTGTTTTTGGCCGACGTAGCTCAGTTGGTAGAGCAGCTGATTCGTAATCAGCAGGCAGGCGGTTCGACTCCGCCCGTCGGCTCCATACAATATTATTATCAGGAACTTATCTAAATATGATGATTAATTGTTTTTCGTTAAAATTCGTTTAAAAGAGGTTTTTTACTAGCAAAATGATAGCACCTTTAACAGACGTTTTTATAATTCACAAGTTTTTAAAATAAAATAAGACCAGCGGAGCGAAACAAAAAATCTGCAAAAAGTAATACTTTCACAATAAGGAGTGTGAAAAATGAGATACTTAATAATAGCAATAATAATCATGTTTAGTGTTACGGCAAATGCAGAAGATCCAACCAATAAAGTAGTGTGTACAAAAGACAGCTTCACAGAAAAAACATCCTGCAAGTATTTAGTAGGGGAAATCCCCAACTTCAACTATAGCTATTTATACAAATCAAGTGATGACATATACATTATGTGTTTCAGTAATGCTCCAAAAGATTGGGAACTCCTACATGGAACAGACGATATTTATTTCAAAATTGATGGCAAGATATATGGAAGAAAGATGCAACTAAAAACAAAAGTGGGTGTTGATAGCAGTTATGTTGTAGAAAAAACACTTACTCTGATGGATGAAAAACTTTTACGTTTAATAGTCAAAGCTAAAGAAGTTAAAGTGCGGGTTGGTAATTGTAGAGATACGGAAATAGACCAAAGGTATAGAGATGGGATAAAAGAGTTGATGGAAAAGTAATTGAAAAGTATTTATAAATAACAAATTCTCAATTTTAATATAAAATAAGACCAGCGGAGCGAAACAAAAAATCCGCAAAAATTAATACCTTTACGACAATCGCCCGGTCTATGTGAATAAACAGATATCTGTTTATTCGATACATGGCCGGGTTTTTTATTTTGAAAGGTATTTTTGCTATAGCAACATAGATATGTCTAAAATTGTAGATCCTATCATCAGGATATTCTCCAAATGGTATAGATAGAATCACTGAATCGCTTATAATAATAGCTTTTAATCTTTGTTTTTTTCAAGCATGGTTATTACATTTTTAATTTCCCCAAAATACTCCTCTATTTTTCTTTTATTACCTACTTTTTTGTTAAAAACCAAGCTTTTAAAGCCACCAAGTACATCAAGAAAGGCAATAAAATATTTTGAGTATGATATTTCTTTTATTTCAGGTGATTCCATGTACAACTAACCTCTTAATACATTTAGTTTTGCCGAACATTGTTAATAGACGAAAAATATTCCCACGTATTCTTATATTAAATTATTCACACATCTGGGTCGCCAACCGGACTCGGGAAATCCGGCTGCCCGGGATAAAACGGGAGTTTGCGGAAACGTGAGCTATGGTGGAATTGGGAACCCGCCGCACATACCGAAAGGGTGCGGGTCGGAAACTCTCTGCCTGTAGGTTGTGCGCACCGCAATTCTATCCTGACCCAGAAGTCCCCTCTAATTCAGAATGGCTAATTTTAATAAATTCTTCAATGTCCATACTGTTAATGACATTTTTGTAGTGGCTAACATCTATAAAGTATTTTTTCCTTTTTGTGTATTTATCAAGTTCATCTAATATTTTTAAAATTCTATGTCTAAGATCAAGTTTCGGATTGTTGAAATATTTGACCAGCTTTTTGTAACAAGACGACTCTTTAAACTCATGTGATATGATTATCCTGTGTTTTTATCGTTCATTTGGATTACGACTGATCCTCTTGTTTTCAGTACTATATTTATGAACAAACAGTAATTTATGAGAATTAACGAGTACTTCAAAGAAACCAAGGATATCATTGTATTGCCATGGGGGCCAATTTAGCTCGAAACGTTTGCCAAGCTGATATTGTCCCCACTTTTCGATCTCCTTTTTCTCCTTATTAATTCGTTCCTGTTCATATTTCCTCGATGACCGAAGGAATATAGGGATTATAAATAATTGATTTTCCATTTTATTAATGAATGAGTTACTTGGCTAAAGAAGACACATAGCGTCTTGTTTAACAAACCCGCTGGTCTTTATCTCTTATTTCCTTTAATTGTGAAAAACTTCTATTTTTTTTCGACCTCATTGATTTTTTTGTAAATGTAAAGACGCTAACTCATTACTCCTTACTTTTTCAGTATGCTTTTTAATTCATTTACACCTAGCCAAGGACGCTTTCTATGCAATATCCGATGACAATTTGAACATACCAACACAATATCTTCTAAGCGTGTTTTGCAATCTTCTTTTAACTCTGAAACAGGCAATACATGGTGTGCTTCAATATAATCCTTTCCTATATCACCATAATATTCTTCAAATGAAAATTCACAAACGCAACAACGTAATTTTCCTTCTTGCTTTGCGATTCCTTTTTTTCTTGAAACTAGAGACTGATTTCTCTCTCGAACTAAATGTTTACGCAATTTTTTCTTACCTTCAGGAAATGATTGATCATCTTCAGTCATTCCTACGTCACTTAATTTAGAGGTATCATTAGAATTTTCTTCATGGGAAAATATTTGACCACTCAAAATATCTTTTTCAATTCGTCTACCTATACTTTCTTGAAACCAATCATTCTCTGAAAGGTCAAATAACTTCATGAATTTTCTCATTTCTTTATCTGTTATTTTTATGCTGTAAGCACTATTTGGAGTTTGTTTATAAAGTGTTTTTTCGGAATTAATCACAGTAATTTCGGGATTTGATATTCCGTAAAGTTCAAAGATAACCTTCTTTACGTCCATAAGACAGCTTTCCTTCGGATCTATCCCCAACTTCCTAAATACTTCCTCAGCAACCTTGATTGAGATATTGATATTTTTATTGCTTCCCATATCCTTTATTTGTTTTTTACCTGCCACGGTTTTTCTCCCCTTTAAGAGTATATAAGGCTATCTACGAGTATATTTATTTTCCATCTAACCTGCTCTTTAGCAACAACGAATAGCTGTCGGCTAAAGAGCCTCGTTGGACACTTCAACTGCTTATTTTTCGTTATAATCTAATAAGATATCTCTCATTTCATCACTGATTTCGCACCGATACGCATTTCCAATTTCATCATAAACAACGATTTCAAATGGAAAAACGTTACTATTTCTGCTGAATATTTCAGATATGAAATCTAATTCATAACTGTATACCGATCTCCTTCCTGGTTCGATAGCCTCCCCCGCTTTGTGATTTATGCTATCCATCAATCTATCACCCGGCGCTTGGATTATTTGCAATTCTTTTCTCGTGTTGTTTTCAATCACATTTACCTTTATTGAATCCACATAAGAGGGGGCTATGCCAATATTTAGAATGGAAATCTGAAATAGGCTTTTTCTATCCGATATACCATATCCATGGTGGCCCAACATTACCTCACCAAACGAAATTTTAATACGTAAGTTATACTGATGTGGGCCAAAAATAGTAGGAAAAAAGTGGTGTCGAATTTGTTGCTCCATAGTGACCCATAGCTCAAGTTCGTCTAATCCTATTATCTGGTAATGTTGAATTTTTGGATTTTCAGACCGACATTGCTTGATGAAGTTTGTTCTAAAGTTGGAATTTATTTCAACATTTGTAACAAGAACATAAGCAAATGGACTCTGCTCTTTAATCAACTTTTTCTTAAATTCACTTTTTATGCTGTTGGTGCTCTTGTAAAGGTTCAGCAACTCTTTTCGCGCTCTTGCTTGACCTACTCGTGCTGTAACTTTATGCTTAAATTGAAAAACTACCTTTCCCCTTGCGTGTACTATCTCGTTGAGGAGGGGCGAATCTATCTCTGGTTGCCAACTCCCTAAAAAGTTATCAATCTCCCCATCAATACCACCGTCTGGCCCAACCCCTCCGAGAAGAAAGCCTTTGTATCGCGAAGCAAGTATTAAACCACATAGCTTTACGAAGCGTTCTGGGCCGAGATTATCAAATGCATATATGTAAACAGGCTTTGCCATTTAAAACCCTTAATGTATGTCTGCCCAACGTTGTTAATAGACAGGAATTATTTCTATGATGTAGAACTATATATATCTGGAAAATATTTCCACGTATCCGTATGTTAAGTTAAATTATGGGAAATATTTCTTTTGAATTTTTAACGAATAGAATTTTATCAACCGTTCCGTTTGGCATAAAAGCTCAATCTGTTTAGACAGCATACCAGAAATTTAAAAAAAATCAAGCGGTTAAGCAGAAGGAATAATGGATAAAACGTGGCTGAATAAAACTACTTTCCATAGGAGTTCTCGGGGACACCTTTCAGATTTAAGGTTTTCAAGATTGCTCAACCCATTCAAATAATTCATTCATTTTTATCTAAACCTACATTCGCATCACCTGCACCCAAAGCCATAAAAACATTGGCAAAAACTACTTTTAACTATGTAGGTGAAAATGAAAAAAACGGATAGGCTTTTGGTGTCAGAGTGAATGTTATTAGCTGGCCACTTTATGATTGTCTTTGCCGCTTATTCTTACTCTTTCCTCCTCAACTATCCAAAGGTGATGCTCAAGAGGCTCGTTTGGTAATAACCTGATAAGACGTTTGATAACTGATAGCACATGGGGTTTATCCTGCCTTTTCAGTCGAAGGACAATCAAACCTGAAAAATCCTTTGGTGGATAAGAGCGGATATCGGCAAAATCGATATCTAAAGTTATTAAAGCACGTTTCTCTCTTCGGCAGACAATTGAAATGTAACTGTCAGGGGCTCCATCAAGGTTTTCTTGAAACACAGTTAGTGCATCGTGTCCTTGTTCTGTGAGTAAATTTGCAACCTCGACAGGCAAATTTTCATCGATTTTGAATTTCATTTTCTTACCTATGCTGACATACCTATAACTCGCTCTCGCGTAAGTTCGGCTGCATAAGCAACGGCAGCTTGCACAGACTCTCTGTTTAAGGATGGGTAGCTTGCAATTATCTCTTCATGAGAAAGCCCAGCCGCCAAATTATCCAGTACAACAGATACCATAATTCGGGTTTCCTTTATGCATGCTTTACCATGACATACCGCCGGATCAACTGTTATGTAGTCTTGCCAAGTCATCAGTTAGATACCTCCTAATCTTGAATTACTTCCATTCGTTTCGAGCCGGATAACGCCCCGTTTTTGGGGGCCATCGCGTTTGTGTTCACCTGCATTTTGGAGCGTAGAGTAAAATGTCAGGTAAACATACTATTAGTTAAAGAATAAAGAAGGTGGCTTGTTCTGTAAATTAAATTATAATATCCAATTATTCATATTATATCAAACTATTTTGTAACAAAAGGAAAAGTCGAGATGAAAATTACATGGATTGCCGAAAAAATCAATTTAAATCAGGTTATGGATATATCTGTTGACGTTCACAAGCGTGTGTTTCGGGTCGGGAGAGAAATACGGCGCGTTGACCTTAGGGCCCGCCAAGTGCACAGAGCCCCTTTGCCAGCAACAGGCTTTACCTCTTGCGCTGTGGCATCTTGCGCCACATCAGAGGGCATTACTCCTCCTTCAACGCTCATACTGGCTCATGCGCCAGACCAAAAAGATAGGTATCAAAGCTATCACGAGGAGCTTAAAGAGATTAGAGAGAATTTTCCGGCCCTGGCATTTGTTGTTGGTTTTGCGATTTGTGGTTAATTTAAATGATGCTTTTTCCTGCCGATATCGGGAAAGAAAAAAATTATAACAAGGGTCAGAAGCGGGATGAAGGTCACGTACTGCAAAACCGTTTGGATGGAAAACAGGTCGGATAGTTTTCCGATCACCGGCGAAACTATACCACCTAGACCGTAGGCAAAGCCCATCATCAGGCTGGCTACCATTGATCGTCCCCTGGGAGCCAACTCCTGGGCCATGACAACCCCGATAGGGAGAGTTGCCAGCACGAACAACCCTGCCGTAAACGCCCCAAGATATATCCAGCTTCCGGATAGATTCAGGAAAAGTAAAAGCGCGGGAGTCATCAGTCCATGTGTCCAATAAAATATCGGCTTAATTAGTTCAAAATCCATTTCAAACGTTTTGATACCCATCCGGCTTCATTCTCAAAACCCGCCCTTTTATAAAAATCAAGGAGTTTCTGATAGCGATCAACCACATCGAATCCGATACCGAACTGAAGTTTGCGTAGACAAACAGGGCAAAGGGAGAATGGACGCGCATCACTCTCCTGCAAATGGTTAGAGCCGTTCATCAGGCATTGAAAGTATATACAGTGCGCCAGCGAAAACATATGACCTGTTTCATGCGCCAGGACTTTACAACTTCTCCGAAGCAAAACCCCTTGGGAATTTTTTCTTCTTTTTTCACCATAGAACACCGGGTCATAACGTGCAAAGCTAAAAACACCAACACCGTCTTGAGGGGAAGCCTGCCCGAAAACAAAATTCCAGGAAGGATCCGGGTACAGGTCTTCCATGGTAATTGCCAAGACACAAAATGCATCAAAGGGCTGCCTTTTCTTGAGCAATATCAATACATCGTGGGTCAATATCTGCCGATTTCGGGTATAGGGATTTCTACGACTAGATAGCTTAGATCCCTTAATAGGCAATACCGGGAGAATATTCGTATCCATCATAAAATAAGAGGTTGTGAATGCTTTCAGCTTTTCAAGGCAAGGGCTTTGACCATCAATAAAGTCGCCCAAAGGTTGGAGGTAGATTTTATTTCGATACCTGTCCGGTTTAGCTGGGCTGATGCTTGTAAAATTGTCAAAACTTTGGCCGGGTTCAAAATGTTCAGCGAGCCAATCGCCACTGTTCGGAATAGATACAATTTCAAAGTCATTGCTCGGGTTCAATGCCCTCTGTAAAGCGATTGGAAGATCTTTTATATTTCCTATAGCTCGCAGAGTTTCTCCTGGATTAGGTGGTATAAATGCCATGGCTATGCATAAGGTAAATGATAGTGAAATGATAAGATAAATGGTCCTTTTCATTCGTTTCAAATTGGATCTGGTATTTGCAAAATATGTCTGACAATCACTCGTATGTTATTAAAATGCGTCCTTCGTTTAGAAAGACTCTTCAATCAGCCCATAGGCTGCATTCTCTAATTTCTCCTGAAAACGTGATTCTCCAAATTCCATTATCCTCTGGCTTAACCGCAGGAGGCCATCCTGCTCCATCACTGACAGCCAACTATAAGCTTCCTTCCACTGATCCTTGAGTTTTGGAGCATCTTCAGATCTTATTAAAATCATAGCCTCTATTGGCAAAATGATTTTTAGAAATGCGGCCATTCCAATTTTTTTTATAACAGGTGAGTGTTTTGCCACTCCCCAAGCCTCTTGCTCCTCTTCCGTATCGTTCATCATATACTCAAGAAGAGATTTCTGACATGACCCAAGCCCAATTTTGGTTAACCACTGTATCACCTCCCAGTCCTTTATTGCTATAGAGAGAAAATACACACACTGCTGGAGGAGATGTAAATCAAAACCATCGAGCCTTGCCACTTCCTGCAGTCTATCTGTAAATTTAAACGTATAAAATTCCATACTTCCATGAAAGAGGGCATGTCCTATTTCGTGATGCAAAACACCTTCAATAACCGCATCCTGAACTCCTTTTACTCTTTCATGACATATGTGAATCCTTGGGTAGCCCCTCCAGGCTTCATGAGTAGCCAAAAAGTCTGATTCTTCGCTGGTTACAATGCCAAGATCTTCCTTTTCTTGGTCATAAAACTCTTGGAGAGCCTTAATATTTTTCCATATTGTTAGTCTGAGATATGGAGGTGTAGATGAGGGGTCAGCCTTTTCCAAAACATTTTTAACCCATGTTTGGATCTGTGATAAAAATCCCTTATCCATCCCATCATAGGGCACGATTTCAATTTGTGCTGTCATAATAAAAAATCGGTTAGTAAGGATTTAAACCTTTTATACAAAGGTAAAAGCCAAAAGGCAAGTAGTAGGAAAGTGCTTAAGCCTATTCCCTCAGGTATTGATGAGCAGAGACTGATCTTTAAAGATCACAAATGCAGAAGAGAGCAGGGATTCATCTTCATCCACCAAATAAGACCTGAAGTGTCCATCCTGAGGGTGATAATATCATCCACTTCAAAACCTGTGATAATTCTGACTCCACGCTTGGCCCTAATGGAAGACACCTGCTATCTTAACACGTAAAATTAGCAACCAAAAGCCACAATCTAAATCGGATAGGCCATTGATTGATTAATTCGACTAATCTTTATGTTTTTTTGAAAAGAAATAAGGGATGAAGAATATTTATTATAACATACAGACACTCCATCCATTGCCATCTTGAAATTTGAAATTGCATATGTATGATGTGAATCAGAAGGCTTGTCAATCAGGATTTTTTTCAAATTAGCATGTTTTTGAAACTGGGTGACCGTTATCAATATTGAAGGCCATAGCCGAAGCCAATATCTGCAAGAGGTGGAAGAGGCCATGAAAAACTGCCGGGCAGATTTGATCGGTATTTCCGCGGGCTTCGACAACCACGCCGCAGATTGGGGCGGTCTGCTCAACACCGAGGATTACGAAGAGATCGGCTACCGGGTCCGGTCGTCTGCCGATCGCAATGAAGGAGGTTGTTTTGGTATACTGGAAGGGGGATACAATCACGAAGTGCTCGGGGAGAATGTGTTGGCTCTAATTCAGGGTATGGCCAGGAGATGACGCTATTGATGCGTGGTCACATAAAATAAACTTCTATGGTAGAATGATTTGTTCAGTTTGATAATGTTTTTTTGCGGTGTTATTTAACGGTGAGCTGTGGCTAATGCCATTAAATAAAACCAAGTGGCGCCGTGTTTCATCGGAGATACCCCATATTAAGACCATGACAGGAAAAAGGGGATAAGATACAAATCGCTTTTATGCTGTGTTGTAGCCGGATATCTCTTATTTTCTGCCATAGGGGCTCAGACATCTGATCAAGAAATGACAAGAAATGTACAAGGAGTTCCTAAAGTGGTTGATAACGAAAACAAATCTGTCGAAGCTTCAGATAGGATCCCCAATCCTATTACCATATTCTTGTGTGGTGACGTGATGACCGGCAGAGGCATCGATCAAATCTTACCTCATCCCAGTGACCCAACTATTTATGAGTCATATATGAAAAGTGCCCTAGGATATGTCAAAATAGCCGAGGAGGTGAATGGCCCCATCGATTTTCCTGTCAGTTTTTTATACGTTTGGGGGAAAGCTCTTAAGGAAATGGACCGAGTGGTACCGGATGTTAGGATAGTTAATTTAGAAACGAGTGTAACGAAAAGCAACGATTATTGGAAAGGCAAAGGTATCAACTACAGGATGCATCCAGAGAATATCTCAATTTTAACAGCTGCTAAAATAGACGTATGTTCTTTGGCCAACAACCACGTACTTGATTGGGGATACTCAGGTCTCCTTGAAACGTTGGAAACGTTAAGAAATATAAACATAAAAATAGCTGGAGCCGGCCGAAATCTTATTGAGGCCCAGGCTCCGGCAGTGCAAAAGGTACAAGGTAAAGGGCGAGTGTTTGTGTTCGCATTCGGTTTGGGAAATAGCGGAATTCCAACGGTTTGGGGCGCTAAGGACAAAAAGCCAGGGGTGAATTTGTTGGAAGACTTGAGCGCTAAAAGCCTTCGCGATATTAAAGATAAAGTTCGGCGTGTTAAGCGCGAGGGAGATATCGTTGTGGCTTCAATACACTGGGGAAGTAATTGGGGGTACGGAATTCCTCGGGAGCAGAGAGTCTTTTCACATCGACTGATTGATGAGGCTGGCGTTGATATTATTCATGGACATTCATCGCATCATGTCAAAGCGATTGAAGTTTACAAGGATAAACTCATTCTTTATGGTTGCGGTGACTTTTTAAATGACTATGAGGGAATTAGCGGCTATGAAGAATTTAGAGCTGATTTGTCTCTAATGTACTTTGCGACGGTGTATCCATCAACCGGCAAGCTCCTCGGATTGCAAATGACGCCAACGAAAATTAGACGATTTAAGGTCATCCGGGCCTCCAACGTCGACACGCTTTGGTTAAAGGATACTTTAAATAGAGAGGGGGCGTCATTTGGAACCAATGTAATAGTGAGCGAGGATAATCGCCTAACACTGCAATGGGATTAGCCCCAGAAGCTACTGTTTTGATGGATTGAAAGAGCGCCACAGAACCCACAAAATCTTAGACCAAGAATGGCGGCCCCCTAAAAATCAGGCTTCCAAAAACATGTGTTCTTATTACCAATATTGTGCAGATTGAACGTTAAATTTGGCTAGCTATAAACTCGTCCGAGAGTTGCTTTTAAGACCTGTGATACTAACATTCGGGTCAAGATATCATCCCCCTCAAAATCCTGTGATATGTCTGACTGACCTAATCGCTTGAATGTTGGCTTTTTATTTATCTTGCGTTGATTTAAGTCAAGTTTAGGAGTATTTAATGAAGCCAGAGGCGTAAAGGCGCAGGAAAGGGGTTTGGATCTAATTTGATATGAAACAACAGGCAAACATTTCTATTGTTAAGGGGATCATGACCGAATTTTCCGATTCAACCGGCCTTTCAGCAGTTGAAAAGTCCCCGCGGCGATATCTCTGGACGGATGCTTTTGCCGTTTGCAACTTTCTTGAGCTTTACCAACGGACAGGGGATGAAAGCCGGCAGAATTTAGCCTTGCGCTTGGTGGATCAGGTTCATTACATACTTGGGCGGCATCGTGAAGACGACCCTCGAACCGGCTGGATCAGCGGCCACACCGAGGAAGAAGGCAGAAAGCATCCTACAATCGGTGGATTGCGAATCGGTAAGCAGATGAACGAACGTAAGCCTGATGATCCATACGACGACCATCTGGAATGGGATCGAGACGGGCAATACTGTCATTATTTGACCAAATGGATGCATGCTCTCAACAGAGTGAGCCGGTCTACTGGAAACTCAATCTTCAACCTCTGGGCTATAGAGCTTGCAAAAGCCGCCCATGCCGGCTTTGTCCATGTTTTAAGGTCCGGATCGAAACGGATGTACTGGAAGATGAGTATTGATCTTTCCTATCCTTTGGTATCCTCCATGGGACATCATGATCCACTGGATGGTTTAATCACTTACAACCAGATTCAGGCGACAGCAGTTAAGCTTTCTAATACATCCGGGCCGGACCTCGATTCAGAAATCGCCGATATTGAAGTGCTCTGCAAAGGAAAAAATTGGGCTACGGATGATCTCCTCGGCATCGGCGGTCTCCTGTGCCATGCATACACAATTTTGCAATTAATAGTACAAGATAGATTTACCGAGACCGGCTTATTGAAGGATTTGTTGGAATCTTCGCTGGCGGGTTTGGATGCTTACAAATTAAGTCATTTCTTAAATTTTCCTGCTGACCACCGACTGCCATTCCGGGAATTAGGAATGGCTATAGGATTACACGCGGTTGAAAGAATCGAGGGATTGATTGAGGAAAAACCGGATGTGTTCGATAAAAATCACCCCATCTATTCGCAGATTAAACACCTTAGGCGTTTTGCCCGTTTGGGTGAAGCAATCGAGAAATTTTGGCTTGATCCCCAAAATAGGATAGCTAAAAGCTGGACAGAGCATCAGGATATTAACAGCGTGATGTTGGCAACTAGCCTATCACCGGACGGCTATTTGAAATTGTAGGCTGCATTTCTATGATTTATGCTTCAAATAATTTATGAATCAAATATTGCCAAATAGGAACTACATCGATGAATTTTCGTTGGTTCACGTTCTCAAGGGCCGATGTGGCCGCGATCGGTCTGGCAGATAACGGTTTTGAGTCCCGTATCTTTAAGCACATTGTGTACTTCCACCATTTCGTCATAAGAGGGCTTTTGAAGATCGAGCCTTTCAAATTCGGGTCTGTAATCTAGTGCGCAGACTTGGATCTTAGGATCTATCTCATATAATTTCTTGCCTATAAGACCGATCTCATCCAGCGAAATCAACTTTGCATTATAAGGGATCCCCACACCTGTGAATATTATATCCTTATAGCGCTCGGCCAGATATCTCACAGCTTTCCATGCCGTTGAGAGATAAAGCGCGGCCAACCCTCTCTCTTTGACAGCGGTAATTCGTATAAATGATTCCGTAGTGCAGCCTTTCAGATCGATTCCTATATCCGTCATACCCGCATCAATAAGTTCATCAATGTAATCCTTTGTGAGGATGGAGCCGTTCGTATCGATATGAATCCTGGCATCCACATCGAGGTTAAGACTTTTCTATACTTCAAGATATGCCTTATCTTAACAAAACTTGCAATCTGAACTCTGATACAAGAAGCATAAAAATATGAAAACCATAAATAGAACTGTTGTATCAATAATCACGAAAAAGCCATATATTGACTGGGCTAATAGCTTTGATGACGATGGACCCAAACTATACGCTGATACAATATATGCGACTTCACTTCTCATCCCCGGAAATTATGATGAGTACAATTATGAATTATTCATGAAAAGAAACTACAAAAAGATTTTTGAGGAAGAGCTATCATCATGGATGGAAGACCCAGATGTATGGCCAAAAAATAGAGACTATAATAAATTTAAAAGATGGTTTGAAATTATTCCTTCAGATACTGTTCTCGAACTCGGGGAAGGTCCAATCGTAATAGAAGATTATAAAATGGGGTCAGGGCTTGCTTATTGATTATAACTTGGCATTAGCCTGTGTCTTTTGATAAAAAAAACGCATGATACGTCCTTGGGAATTGAATATTAAAGTGCACTTTATCATGGGGGACTTCCAGGGCGCCTGGTGAATTCATATTGTAACTTGGTATGGAAAAAGTTTGTTGAGGATGAGAGGTGAAACATGTTCCCCGAATTCAGCTTATCTGAAAGGTATCAAGAGATCTATTCCGGCGTTGGATTCGGTCTTATGCTGATAAGCAGCTGCAGTGAGGCTGCCAGCCCCGAGCGGTTTGCGCTCTACAAAAGAAAATACCTTCGAAAAATGAGAAAGCGCGAGACGCTGGCGCAGATAACGGAAAGGATCAAGATTTACGATACGTTTTTTCAGCAGTTCGGCCATCCCTGCCCGCTCCCCCGGCATCTGAAAAGAACCGTCAACAGCGGTTTCCCCATGTATTCTCTGTTCGTGGATGCCCACTTCATGGCCGAAATGTGCGCCGGCATCCTGGTAGCAGTGACCGATGCCGACAAATTCGACGGCGTATTGACACTGGATGTCGCTGAAGAAGGTGAAACATGCAAGGGGATGGGCGGAGGTCTGTTTGTAATGCGAAAAGAGGAAATTGTACTGCGTGATGAAAAGGAGATCGTTTGCGTACTCTGCCCTCTAATATTTGAATATCTCAGTAGTATATAAACATTTTAAGGTATATTAAAAGCTGACATATATAGCAGAAATCACCACCGTAGCTCTAAAAACCGGCATTGATGATATCACAGATTTTGGGAAGCATGGAAAACCTTAGCTTTGTTGGAGATTCCTCAACTTTTAGAACTGCAAAGAAACCTGTGGTACATTGAGATAATCCAAAAATTGGTAAAATTTCAGGTTGGAGATATCCAACTTTTTTGGAAAGGTTCAACTCTTGCCGTTTTCATTAATTGAATGATTTTTTTTATTTCAGTCCCGCCTTGCGCAAAGCTTCTATATAGCGATCCTTCGCTTCAAGATTTTTATATGGAAGTGTCATTTCAAATCTTTTTAATGAAAATTTAGGATTAAGTTTCATTACTTCGTTGGCTTGAAAGCGAGCCTCTTCCATTCGCCCTGTTCTAGAGTAAATACTGCACAGCGCCAGACGGGAAAGATTATTTTCCGGTTCTTGCTTAACTGCTTTCTCTGCCCACACCAGTGCCTCTTTATAATTTCTTATTTTGGTATAAAAACCCGCTAAATTATGTAGATACCAACTTGGAGCCATTGGGTTAAGCCGTATTGCTTTCTTTGATATTAAGATTCCTTCTTCTGGTTTATCCATAAAAAGAAGCCCCATTGCCAAAAACGCATGTGCGTCTGCTCCATTAGGATCAAGATCTACGGCTTTATTCAATTCGAGCATGCCTTTTTCATACTGCTTTGTGATGACATAGATACTGCCCAATAATCCATGGGCATCACCTAAAGAATTATCTATGGATAAAGCTTTTTTCGACAGTTCGACAGCTATTTTTAAAGAGTCTCTCGGTGACTTGGTTGAGCCCAACCAAACATCCATAAAGTGTGTTCCGCTCAACCACCTGTAAGTTGGTGCATAATGAGGATCAAGCTCAAGGGCCTCTTTCAAGATCTGACGGGCTTTATGATTGTCTTCGATGTTTTGATGCCTTACAAGATCTCTTGCCTGTAAAACTTTTAAATATACGTCAAGGTTGTCTGTACCTCTGGCGCGAATGCCAGCTTGTTCCCCCTCTGTCAGCTTCACTTGCAATGCCGCAATGATCTTCTTGGTGATCTCATCTTGAAAGGCAAATATATCTTTCAAATCTCTATCATATCTTTCTGCCCACAAATGGTGCCCAGTAAGAGCATCAATCAGCTGGGCTGTAATTCTGACCCGCTCTCCCGCTTTGCGAACACTTCCTTCAAGCACATACCGCACTCCCAGTTCCTCTGCGACCTGCTGAACTTTCACAGGTTTGCCTTTATACGTAAAGGTGGAATTACGGGCAATAACAAACAGTTTTTCCACTTTTGACAGAGCAGTAATGATTTCTTCGGTTATCCCATCACTAAAAAATTCCTGCTCTTTGTCTTCACTCATATTTAGAAAGGAAAGCACAGCGATTGAAGGTTTATCTGGCAATGGATAGGCCATTCTATCCAAAGAAGCAGGCTCTATTTTTTTAGATTGATGAAGATAGATATTCCAGCTAATCAAACCTCCTGCAACCATGACCAGAATTATAATGGCATCCATAGCTGTCCTGCGTGAAAACCTGCCCAAAAACCTTTTCTCACCGATCACTTTGCCAACAGCTTCTGGCTTCATCAAGACCCGATAAGCACCCACCGGCTTGGGTATATTTTTAACTGATTGTTCCCCCAGATATTCATACCCCAGAGGCAATTTAGTTTCGATTTGATCAAAAGCCGTCTTCGAAACGCATATTCCAGCAGGGTCTGCCAGTGCCTCCAGTCGGGCCGCAATGTTGACCCCATCACCGTAAATGCGGTCTTCTTCATCTATGACGTCCCCGAGATTGATTCCAATGCGAAACTCCATTCTGCGGTTATCCGGCAACTCTGCGTTTCGTGTCTGAATTTCATTTTGCACGGCAACCGCGCACTGTACTGCGTCGACCACACTGGAAAACTCTGCAAGCAAATTATCCCCGGGAGAGTCCACTACGCGACCCCTGTGCTGTTTGATCAGTGATGTCATGACTTCACGGTAGGTGGTTATAGTCTTTACGGTGAAAGTTTCGTCTTCAGCCATTAGACGACTATACCCTGCGACATCTGCGCTAAGAATGGCCGCAAGCTTACGTTTAAAACCTTCTTGAGCCATAATGCACCTCCCTTTTGTTAGGGTTTTAAACAGAGGAACTCAGTATGTGAATTATTCAAAGGAGCGTAAAACAAGATGAGAAATCTAACTTGATTCTGTAGATGGAAAACAACTTCAAGTCAGGTGGAATAGGAAAATCAAAACAATCTTAAGTGAATTTATACCCATTTCGATGGGTTTTAGTCAAACATAATCGAAAGAACAGGCAGATGGTTGGTGATTTATCGAGAGATTACAATCTATCGCCGAACTTGTGATATCACCTTATCCGACAATATCATAACAATTTTTAGGCGTTAAAAAACTGTCATTTTTGAGATTATCACAGTTTTACAGAATGTTGTAATATCAGATTGATGTACGAAACTATTTAATTAATAAGATCAAACGATTAAGATAATCTTGAACCAAAGCTCTATCAGTTAAACAGGGAGTTTGAAAAAGCATTGTATGATCTTAAATTTGACTTGAATGAATATAATTTTCATCGTGGTTGTTTTGACTGTTCTTTCAGGACGCTTAAATCCGTTTTAAATCCGGTTACAGATCATTGGAGTAAAAACAGAACTGTGACCGGCTTTTTTATTGTAGTCAATCGCCTTGAGTGCTACTCAAAAAGCCGGCGTGATGAATAATAACATTTTTTC
>JAUWMJ010000149.1 GCA_030613225.1 Desulfobacterales bacterium | reverse complement strand
ACATGTACCTATCCGCCTTTTTACACAGAACTGAATTTTTTGAAATTACCAACAGGTGGCTCTCCGACAGACTTGAACCTGAAGACCCCCTTAAAATCACCAGGATAATCACTTATGACAGCTTTGCAGCATGGGAAACCCTGCTCTTATTCATAAATGATCTTCTCAAATCCCTTACAAACTTACCTTTCAAAAAAACGTCAATTTCACATAAAAAAGTATTAAAGGATTTTTTATGCAACAATAGTCATCCAAAATCTGATAGAATAAAGTCTTTAATATCAGAATATATGGAAATGCCCGAATTCTATTACGTTGGATCTCCTATAACAGGTTATATTTATCATGATCGTCTTACTAATTTACTTAGTATTTGTCGATTCAAGCGTACGAGAAGGATTGCTGAAAAGGCAAGCAGATATGCCTCGATGCACATTTATAATGAAGTCAAAGCGTTGGCAAAAGATATTTCAAATAAAAGAACTAAAAGAAAGAACCATAATGAACTTTTACTGCATAACGATTATATTGAAGCAGAAAAGCAGATCATGTCACGAGTCAGAAAGAACGGCATCAAATTTCCAGTTGATTCTATGACAATAAACGACATTCTGGGGACTAAAATTATCGATAACGGGTATGGAGAAAATAAACTTGAATCTTTGCTCACCAGGCTGCCTGGGGTCTCAATAATTGAGAAAAATAGACATTCCGGAAGTTATAACGCTGTCCATTATATTATTGAACTAAAGGTAAATTTCGATTATATTACCGATAAATTTAAAAAAAATAGCAAATATCAAAATTCCATTAAAAACAGATTGCCGAATGTCCGGTTATATAAAGACTTTGCCGGGTTCATTATAACTGGAGCAGATACAACCCATGTTGATCTGATATTTACAACTTTTGAAGAGCTTGTTGAGTCTGAAATAGGCCGGAGTATGCATGAAAGCAGAATTTTCATGCAGAGGCAGGAACAGGAGCTTTATGGAAATATTTCTTTAAATATCGAGTATATAATTGAATATCTTCTCGCAGTAGGGTTGAGCCCAACAGTTCATATGGATGAAATACCGATAAAAATCTGGGGCAGATATCTCCCGGATACATTGGGCTATCGGATTCGAAAGCTTTATAAGATGCCTGAATATTCTCTTATTGATGAATAACCTTACAACGACATTTATCTCTAACCATAATACGTTTTTTAAACTTGTTCGTTTAGTGATCACGTAGGTGTTTCGTGTTGCGAGTTGCGTGTTGCGAGTTTTAATCGGAAATAATCCTTTAAATAAAGCTGGTAAGTTGCGTTGTCGAGATAACAGCTTCTTAAAAAGTGATAGCCTTATAAAAAGTTAAATTTACCACAGCACACGGATAGTGAAGAGCTAACTAACTAAATTATCAGATTTTTTCTCTGCTAACTCATTTGTAATAAAGAACATTTTGTAACATCTTACTATTTTTTTTTAAAGGAGGATAAGCCATGTCAGCAACAAGTATTTCTTCTACAGATTTTGAAAAGGCACTTAAAAAAGGCCGTCCGCCCAATGTTGTAAAGCTTTTCCCGAATTCAAGAGCGCTCATCGTAAGCGGGAAATTTATCGACAGGGCAATGCTCACCAAGGGAAACACCATGACCATGGCAGCAAACGGCAGGAACAGCTTTGTGATACGAGGCGCTCTAAGGGCTGCTCAAAAAGCAAATGCTGCTATTATCATTGAAATCGCCAGATCAGAAGGTGGTGCCAATGCATACTGCGCTGTGAATTACTGGAATATAGCCAGGCATGTTGATGCGATGTGCAACGAGCTTGGTATTACCGTTCCGGTCGCCATACATGCCGATCACTATGGTATCAAAAAGGAAGAGGATTTAGAAGCAGCCAGGATAGAAATTCCGACCCTCTTTGATGCAGGATTAACCTCAATTGCGATAGATGCTTCTCATATGCCGGATGACAAGAATCTTCTTGCCAATATAGAGTTGAACTCCTTTATACCCAAATGGGCCGGCCTTGAGACCGAAGTTGGTGAAATTAAAGGTAAATCAGGCCTTTCAACTGTTGATGAGGCTCTCTTTTTAATTCAGGGATTAAACGCCCACGATATTTTTCCGGACTGGATTGCATTAAATAATGGCACAACCCATGGAATTGAGGAAAGCAGCCAGGGAATACAGATCGATTTAACAAAAGAAATACACGATGCTCTTACCGATTATAAGGTATCAGGAGCCCAGCATGGTACTTCAGGAAACAGTTCGGACCGACTAAGAGAAATCGCTGCCAAAACCAGAACAACCAAGGCAAATGTGGCAACAGCCCTGCAGATGATTTCATGGGGTCTTGAAGTTAATGACTATGGAAACGCCATTCTTGACGATAATGGAAATTTCATCAAGGTTAAAGGAGAAGGTGCTTCGGAAATAATTTGGAACGAAATGACAGTCTATGCCGGGGCTAACGAACTAAAGGGAGGGAACTACAAAAAACTCAACCTGCCCTTTGAAAACAAACTTTTGGGACAGCCGAAAGAAATCAGGGAAAGAATGATCAACAGGGTGGAAAGCTTTATTTACAACATGCTTGTAAATGTATTAAATACAAAAAATACCGCACCGCTTGCTATTGAAGCAATACTTGAGGCTAACTCATACGATCCAGGTCCAAAAGCGAAAAATATTGTAGATCCGATGCAGTGGACTGAAGATAAAATTATAGCGCGTGCCGGCAGGATCTCTTCGGACAAAGGGCCTGAAGGCGATTTTGATGATTGAGATGCGTAAAAAAACCAATTGTTTATATTGCGGCGCACAGCTTTCGAATAAATTAATAGATGGAACTGTGCGCCTTTTCTGTGAAAGCTGCAGGGAAGCTGTTTATGAAAACCCTGTACCCGCTACCTGTCTTATTGTTGTAGATGACAAAAAAAGATTATTTCTCGTTAAGAGGAGCGTAGAGCCTAAAAAAGGTTTCTGGTGCCTTCCCGGAGGCTTCATGGAGCTTGGAGAAACACCTGAACAGGCTGCCTTAAGAGAACTAAAAGAAGAAACAAATCTTACCGGTCACATCCGTATGCTCCTTGGTGTCACCTCAAACCATAGCGACAAATACAATACAGTCCTCATTATTGGCTATCTTATTGAAAATTATACCGGAACGCCAAGAGCCGGAGATGACGCATCTGATATAGCCTGTTTTGATTTTGACGACCTGCCGGAAGTAGCATTTGAAAGCCACAAAAAATTCATCAGAATTTATTTCTCCGCTTATGCTTTAAAATAACCGTTCACGGGTTCAATGGTTCAGAGGTTCAAGGTTCCACTTTCGTTCCCGGCCTGCATTTGGAACGTGTATTTATAAGAAAAGCGTCATTTTCGACAGGCCTAATCTAAAATTTCGAGCCAAACTGGTAATTATTTTGAAAAATGACCATGTTCAACCAGGACTTCGGGTCTTCAATGCCTTCTTTGCCCTTAACCCTGAACGGTGAATCGTGTCGAAGATCCCGCCAGGCGGGGAACCTGTGAACGGTTAATAAAATAGCAACCTTGCGCCCCTTCTGCAAATATTTTATTCTATTATTACACTTAGTTATAAGTTTCTCCGACTATTAATATTCATTTTATTCATTTTTCCCTAAAGTTATTAATTAATTGTGCCGATATGTAAGTCAGGAGAAAATTTATGTATATAACAAATTATCAAATGCAAAATGTTCTTAAGGTTTACAGCAGACAGCTAAGTAAAAATACTCTTTCTAAAAAAAACAACGCCCCTGCTGAAAAGCAACAGGCTGACAAAATCAGTATTTCCATAGAAGGAAAACTAAAGGCCATTTATAATAATGTTACTGCTGATATTGTTAACCGTATTACCCGTAGCGATCAAAGCGATAAACCGGAAAAAGCAGACCACGAAATTGCTAAACAATTTCAACATAAAACAGAAAGAGAAAATAATAATAAAAAAGCCGAATTTTTTTACAACACAATAGATAACAGCAAAAAAAAGACTAATTCACTTTCCATAAAAAGGTTTTCATGACGATATCAGCAGAACATGAAAGGGGGGTTTTACCATGATTAATGCTATAGGAGAAGCGTCAATACAACAAATAATGCGAACAAATCATAATAATGTTGTATATGACAAAGAGATAATAGAACAAAAGGCTACACAGGTAATACAGAAAAGACCCGTTGAGAAAACGAATGACAGTCCCAGGTCTAAAATGGATACACAACGCCAAGATATAGCCAGAACCAGGAATACCATCGAAGACGGCAAAGTTATACTCGAAAAATATGATAAACACGGAAAGCTAATACAAAGAATTCCGCCCGGATATGTACCTTTTGGCGAAAGAGTTTAAGAAACTTCTACCCGTTCACGGCCCTTCGGAACAAAAATGTAGCACAATCTCCGTCCTGTAAGCGTTCACAGGTGCTGCAGATGTGCGTGATCAAGGCGACCAGCTATAGTCTGCTATGCTGGTCGCCTTGATCGCGTGCAGCTGCGGTGCCTGTGAACGCTTACAGAAACTTCTACCAGGATTTACGGACTTTTACTCCGCTTGACGCAAGGTATGATTTGATCTGTCCAACAGTATAGTTACCATAGTGAATCATTGATGCTATAAGTGCGGCATCTGCTTTTCCCTTTGTCAGCACATCCTTAAGGTGTTCAGGCGTACCTGCACCGCCCGATGCAATAACAGGGATTTCAACACTGCCTGAAATAAGGGAAGTCAACTTAAGTTCGTAGCCCGTAGTAGTTCCATCAGCATCAATCGAATTCAGGCATATCTCCCCTGCCCCAAGCTCCTGCGCTTGGATTGCCCATTTTAAGGCGTCAATCCCCATATATGTTCTTCCGCCATTGATAACAATTTCATAACCGGAAGGAATATTGTTTTTTATACCCACATGCTTTACATCCATGCCAAGAACAATACACTGGCTGCCAAACGCTTTGGCCCCTTTTGAAATAATATCGGGGTTCTTTACAGCGGCAGAATTGACGCTTACTTTTTCAGCACCGGCCAAAAGAACTTTTCGCATATCATCAACACTGCGAATACCTCCGCCCACTGAAAAGGGTATAAATATGGAATCAGCTACACGCCTTACCACGTCGATCATTATATCCCTTTTTTCGCTGGATGCCGTTATATCATAAAATACAATTTCATCTGCACCTGTTTCATAATAACAACGAGCCATTTCAACAGGATCACCAATATCAATATTATCTTTAAACTTAATGCCTTTTGTTGTTTTCCCTTCCCGGACATCAAGGCAGGGTATTATACGTTTGCTTAACATTTGTTATTTCCCATGTGGTAATAATCACCTATCACCCGTAAAACGGATGTTTAATGAAGACCCTTCAAGGCATAGCTGTCAGGCTAAGAGAAAAATGGGCTATTATCGTTAACAATTATCAATTTTCAATTCACAATTGATAATTGTTTGTCTATAAAAATGTATTGGTTAAAATCAAATTGTAAATTGTGAATAGTTAATTGCGAATTGTCAATTAAAAAACAAGCTAAATCCGGCTGATTTTATCATTCAATTTCTTAACATTACGGCTTCCACTTGCAGAAATTCTCCAGCATTCTCAGCCCCGGCCTTCCGCTTTTCTCAAGGTGAAATTGAGTGGCAAATAAATTCTCGAAACCAACAACAGATGCAAAGGAAATTCCGTAATTAGTTGTCCCAAGCACATGCTCTGCGTTCTCCGGATCAGGATAAAATCCATGCACAAAGTAAAATTCATCATCCCTGCCAATACCGGCAAGAACAGGATGTTTCTTTTTAATTACAACACTGTTCCAGCCCATATGAGGAATTTTCAGACGGCTCCCATTTTCCGTTGCTTTATCAGTCTGAAAAGCCCGGACCAGGCCGTTTATTATACCAAGACACGGGGTATCATTTTCCTCGCTATGCCCCATAATAACTTGAGTTCCCAGGCATATTCCAAGAATCGGCGTGCCCATGCGAAATGCGTCAGCTATTGCGCTGTCAAGGCCGGTACGTTTCAAACTCGCCATTGCACTGCCCGCAGCACCGACACCCGGAAAGATTATTCGCTTCGCTTTTAATATTTCTCCGGTGTCACTTGTAACAAGGCACTCAAAACCTATATGTGATACAGCTCGCGCTACACTTGTAAGATTCCCTGCATCGTAGTCAATAATTGCGATCATAAAAACGCTTAGCCTCCTCCCACAGCAATTTCATTTCATCCCGTGTAAGATTTTCTATTTTTTTTCCCTTTTCAGAAAGCACTTTTTCCATGTACCTAAAACGTTTTTCAAATTTTTTAATTGCACCGGTAAGTGATGTTTCAGGGTGAATCCTTGCAAAACGCGCAACATTGACAAGTGTAAATAGAATATCACCAAACTCCATAGAGACTTCATCTTTTTTATGTGAAAACGCTGACTTAAATTCCGACAATTCCTCTTCCACCTTTTCCATAACAGATGAAATATTATCCCAGTCAAAACCGGTTCTGGCTGCACGTTCGGAAATCCTGTATGCACGCATCAGGGCAGGCAGTTTTGCCGGAACGCTGTCAAGAACCGAGACCGCAGTGCTTTTATTTTTTTCCCGCATCTTGATTTTGTGCCAGCGTTCTCTTATTTCATCAGTGTTTCCTGCCTTGACATTGCCAAAAACATGGGGATGTCGCCTGATCATCTTTTCAGTATTTACACGGGCAGCATCATTAATGTCGAAATGCTTCATCTCCTGGTATAATTCGGCCATGAAAAATATTTGAAACAAAACATCACCAAGCTCTTCACAAACCTCTTGAGGGTTGCCCGATTCAATGGCATCAAGGAGTTCATATACTTCTTCCACAAGATAAACCGCCAGGGTTTCAGGAGTCTGCTCCTTATCCCAGGGGCATCCGTTTTCTCCTCTTAAAGTCTCTATCAGTTGAATCAAGTCCTCAAGAGATGTTTTTCGACCTGATGAATTTCTTTTTACCTTGAAATTTTCCAAGACTTTTTCAGCTCACTGATTTTGGATGAAAATTCTATTTTTAAATCTTTAGAAACAATTCTTGCCATTCTTTCTGAGACAAACGCCACGTGGGAGGCAAGCACGGAGTCTTTTACAAATGAGGCATTCTTAGGAAGGAAAGCGGTAAAAACAATTAAAAGGACGGAAATAATCAATATCCCCTTTATTATACCGAAACCAGCGCCACAGACACGATCAACCCAACCCATAAAGGCAATATCGAGCACATACTTGATAACTACACCTAAAATACTGATGATAAAAAAGACGCCACAAAATAAAATTAAAAAACTCAGTATATTAAGATA
>JAUWMJ010000024.1 GCA_030613225.1 Desulfobacterales bacterium | reverse complement strand
GATGTTGGGTTGCTCCTTAAGCCAAATTACAAAAGAATCAACATCATCATAATCAGAAACTTTTTTTGGGATTTGTATATTATTTGGCGCGTGAGCACATCCTAGAACTAAAATGATTATTGCTAAGATTATTGAAATTGATCTCATTTTTGCCTCCTAAAATGAGGTGCTTAGGGGACGCCCTGACAACGAGCAACTAAGCGGAAACTCGCAAGAAACGTTAGCGAAAGCACATCTGCTGAAATTACAGCGCGTCTCCAAATGATTGAAGATTGTCGATTGAAGATTGACTATTTAAGGTCCGCCTCCGGCGGATCAATTTTAAAAAAATGACAGAGCGAAGCGACATCCACAAATATTCAATCTTCAATAATCAATAGTCAATTAGGTTCCGGTTTATCCGGGTTAGGATTAGATTAACCAACTGAATTGCGTATACCGGTAAGGGTTGTCTCCACCAGATTCCTTATCTCATCCAACCTGTCTTCAGACATGGCTTCAAAACGGAGCACAAGGGCCGGCTGGGTGTTGGATGCCCGCACAAGACCCCACCCGTCGTCAAACAGAACACGCACACCGTCAATATCAATAACATTATAACGCTGCTTAAAATATTCGGTGACTTTTTCAACAACTTTAAATTTTATATTATCCGGACATTCAACGCGTATTTCAGGTGTAGAAAAGGTCTTTGGAACGTCGGCTAAGAGCTCGGATAATTTTTTATCAGTATTTGATAGTATTTCCAAAAGCCTGCATGATGCGTATGTTGCATCATCAAAGCCAAAATAGCGGTCTGCAAAAAACATATGCCCGCTCATTTCACCTGCAAGCTCAGCCTTTTCTTCTTTCATCTTTTTCTTTATCAAAGAATGACCGGTCTTCCACATGATTGCCCGGCCTCCATTTTTTTCTATATCATCATACATTGTTTTTGAACATTTCACTTCAGATATGAAGGTCGCTCCCGGTTTTCTGGACAAAATCTCTCTGGCAAATATTATCAATAGCCTGTCACCGTAAACAATTTTTCCATTTTCGTCAACAACGCCTATACGGTCACCATCGCCATCATATCCAATCCCAAGATCCAACTGGTTTTCTTTTACCAGGGAAATCAGATCCTGCATATTTTTCATCACGGTAGGGTCTGCCTCGTGATTCGGAAAGGTGCCGTCCATATCGCAGTAAATATCATGGACTTCACATCCAAGGCTTTTTAAAATCGGCAGGGCAACGACGCCGGCGGTGCCATTGCCGGCATCCACTCCGACCTTAAGCGGTTTGGAAAGCTTTATGTTGTTTTCTACAAAATTAATATACGGTGGTATTACATCCGTTTCATTTCGAGACCCTTTTCCTTTGGCAAATGATTTATCATTAATAATGCCGAGAATTTTCTGAATGTCTTCTCCATGAATAGAGTCTAAATCGATACAAAGCTTAAACCCGTTGTATTCGCCAGGATTATGGCTGGCTGTAATCATAACTCCGCCTTCCCTGTCCAGAGATTTGATTGAATAATAAAAAACCGGCGTCGGGCACACACCGATATCGGTCACATCACACCCTGTTGCCATAAGTCCTTCAATGATTTTTTCGGAATATACATCGGAAGTCAACCTGCAATCCCGGCCCACAGCCAGCTTTGAACGTCCGTGCTGCACAAGAAATGTACCCACTCCCTTTCCGATTAAAATGACATCATCTTCCGTCATATCCTTTCCGGCAATTCCTCTAATATCATATTCTCTAAACATTTCAGGATTCATAATCAGCTCCTTTCTATAAAAAATTCCAAATTAAAGCTGCAAAGCCAAGAAGCCAGCAATAAGGTGCAAAATAATATAATTTGCCACGCTTGACAATTTGCAGCAGTATTTTCAGTGATATATATCCTATAATTGCCGCCGAAATGGTTCCCATTAAAATCACTTTTGCTGAAATCGAGGTGTGGCCTATGGATGAATCAAATCCGAGTATAAGTGCACCCAAAATAGCAGGAATAGACAAAAGAAATGAATAGCGCCCGGCAACTTCTCGATCGACTCCCATAAAAAGTGCAACTGAAATAGTTGACCCGGACCGCGATATGCCGGGAAGAATCGCCAACCCCTGTGTAAGACCGATAACCAGGGCATCTTTAGCAGTAAAGCGACCGATGGGTCTGCCGGTGGGGTTAAGATATCGAGTAAACCACAAAAAGGAGCCAGTCACAAGAAGCATGATGCCCACGATCCAGACAGCACCGAAGAGCTGGTCAGCCACCTTGTGAAATAAAATTCCCAACAGTGCGGTAGGAACTGTGCCAATCACAATTAAAGCGGTAATTCGCGCCTGTTCATTTCTTTCATACAAAGATTTATACCCACCGGCGGCTTTTGCCAGACCCGGCAAATGGAAAAGCGTCATAGAAATGGTTTTAATCTCCTGGAAAAATACAATGCAAATTGCGATCAGGGTTCCTATATGCAGACAGATATCAAATAGAAGCTCCGGTTCTTTGAATCCCAGCAGATTCTGGAATAATACAAGATGGCCGGAGCTGCTTACCGGTAAAAATTCAGTCAAACCCTGGATTATGCCTAGAAATATTGCTTGTAACGGTTCCAATAAAATACCTAACCAACTATGCGCCTTAATTTTTTATTCAATTTTAAAACCACATACTTTGTGTATGGTCTAAGAGAATTGGCTTTGCCTGAGTATCGACCCGTCTTCGGCTTCAGGCTACGCTTTCCAAGCTACGCCCCGACAAGACGCCGTGTGGCAAGGCAAACGAGCATCGAGTCCCGAGTATCGAGCAACCAGCATCCCCTTCGAGGGGCAAATCAATGCCACATCCTTCTGACGTGGATTCTTTACTTTTTTCTTCTTCCTTCTTCGCCTGTGGCTACGCAGGACAAGCCCTTTGTGCCTCTGTACCTACCATCTCTGCCTGCCTTATCGCAAGAAAAAACGCAATAGTTCAGCCACTAAGACACAAAGGCTCGAAGGAAAGATATGAATCCTGTATGGGAAGCACAAAGACTTAGCCATTTAAAACTAACCGGTAAGCGTCTTGGTTGTCTTATTAATTTTGACGTGTTTCTCGTAAAAAACAGCGTCAAGAAAATTATATTATAATTTTAGTGTCTTTGTGCCTTAGTGGCTGAACTATTACGAAAAAACCGAAACGTTATGAAACCGGCTCTAATATTTATCGGTTTCAACCCGGTCAACCAGATCAAGAGACATGCTTAAAGCCGGATCTTTGAACCTGACTTTCAGAGCGGATTGAAGCATTTCGAGACTGATAACCTTATTGAGTTTTGCCAGGATAGCCAAAGATGCAAGTGCCCGGTCCTGGGGTTTTATCCCCTGGGCTTTAAAGTCTATATGCATTATACTGGCTTTACAGGAAGGAATCTTTGCTTCCGGAACCTGGAGGATCAGGGTCTCTTCATCCAGAGTATCAAAGAAATTTTTTCGGCGGTCCACACCTTCCTGGCTTAATACCACGATCACATCAGGATTCAAGATTCCGGTAAAGCCGATTTCTTCCGAAGAAAGAACAATCTCGCTGATTGAATGGCCTCTTAGCACGGTGATGGGATAGTCATTTTTTTGTGTCGCATTCAGCCCGGCAGACAGACCTGCTAAACATAAAATCTCTCCTGCGGTTACAATCCGCTGGCCTGCACTGCCAAGAATAATTACTTCCTGCCGGTCGGTATTCAAAGGGATGAGCGAAGCCTCAATGTTTACAGGGGCACTAACCGTTTTCCGGCTTTCTGCCAGTTCTTTATAATGCCGGCTATATTCTTTTCTAACGTTTCCTGAAATTACACCTTTCATTGAAGGCAGCGCAGAAAGAGAGTTCTCTATATCTTTTGGCGTCAGTTTGTTTCGCTTTGTAAATCGTCCGGGACAAATTCCCCACATATCAATCAAAGAAAAGCCGTTAAACCGGATTGCTTTTTCAATTTCTTGGGCAAGATCTTTTCTATAACTTGAGCAGCGGGAAGCATATGCGATCCCTGCCGCAGAAGCAAGTTCACAGACATCTAAAGGACGTTCAAGCTGGTTTAAAAACCCTGACCCTACCTGTGCGCCCGTTGGAGTGGTTGCAGAACACTGGCCCCCTGTCATCCCGAAATTAAAGTTGTTTAAAACCAGCAAGGTCAAATCAAGGTTCCGGCGGCAGGCAGCTAAAAGGTGAGCTCCGCCTATACCCAGGCCCCCGTCACCCATGGTAACTATGACATTTAATTCAGGCCGGGAGAGTTTCAGCCCTGCGGCATAAGTCAGGGCGCGGCCGTGAAGACCATGAAATGCGTGTGTATTAAAAAATGTGTCAAAAAGTCCGGAGCAGCCGATATCACTGACCATAACAATCTGATCGCCGGGTAGGCTCATATTTTGGAATGCTTTTTCAAGGGCGTTGACAACACGCTCGTGGGAGCAACCAGGGCAAAAAACCGGAGGCCTGCTTTTATTTAACAAACTAGACATTGCTGATTACCTCCTTTAACTGATCCGGATAAATCAGGCTGCCATCCATCTGCCCATAGAACTTTATCTGTTTTTCCGGCAGAATGCGCTCTATTTCGCGTACATACTGTCCAAGATTCATCTCTGCAACGACAATATGTTTAAATTTTTTAGCTTTCTCCCGGATCAGGTCTTCAGGAACAGGCCATAGTGTCTTGAGAACAAGGTGAGATATCGGTGTGCCTGCCTTTTTGAGATCTTCACAGGCAGCCCGGGCCGCGCG
The DNA here is from genome assembly GCA_030613225.1 of Desulfobacterales bacterium. The sequence continues at coordinate 9,458 of JAUWMJ010000024.1, read as the reverse complement.
AGTGGTGATTCCGTAAGTAATAAGCAGAGTATCCGTATCTTCGTTAATGTATTCTTCATAAAAAGAAAATGAGTTTAGTGCTGAAACCAGCTTATCTTTCAACCGGTTTTGATTTTCTGCAATCTCATTAGAGTTCGTTGTAATATAACCGTCCGGGCCGTGGGTTGAAGAAGTCTGGCGCACAGGTACATCGCTGCCTATGGGAAGAAAGTCGGGCACCACCCGGCCGTCAGCAACATCAAACGGAAGAAAAGGTTTTCCTTCCAAGGGAGCATGCCGCTCTTTTATATCCGGCCTTTGAATGCTTTCAAGGTCGATACTCTCGCGTGTCATTGCAATTTCCTTGTTAGATGCAATGAATACCGGGCATCTGAATTCTTCAGCAAGATTGAAGGCATGCATGGTCAGTAAAAAGCAGTCTTTCACATCAACCGGAGCTAAAACGATTACAGGCAACCCGCCGCTGTTGCCCCAGCGCATAAAATTAATATCACCATCAGCACCACGGGTGGCTGAACCAGTGGAAGGCCCTAGCCTCTGAACATCTACAATTACAATCGGTATTTCACTTCCTATGGCAAAAGATATCTGTTCGCTGTACAAGCTGATACCAGGCCCGGAAGTTGCTGTCATCGATTTCAATCCGGCCATGGAAGCTCCGAGGCAATAGCCGATTGAAGCTATCTCATCCTCACCCTGAAGACATATCCCGCCTGAAGGAGGCAACAGATTAAGCATGGTATTAAAAATAGTTGTAGCCGGTGTAATCGGATAGCCGGCAAAAAACCGGCAACCTGCCTCTTTTGCTCCCCAGGCAATTGCTTCATTTCCCTCTAAAAAAGATAAAGCCATTTTTAACCTTTTTTCGTCAAGTTGAATAATAAAAAATGAAATAAATATTATTTTGATCACGAAAACACGAAAACACGAAAACACGAAAAAAATTAACTTCATGTAGACAAAAAATCACAGAGTGTCAAAGGAAAAGAGCAGGATAAACGCATTTGAAAAAATAAAATCAGTTTAAAAGGAGGGGCTAAAGCAACTCGCTGTCGTAGGCCTCTTTCTGGAAACAGGTCCTTTGTGTAGCATCTCCCCAGCGTTTTCTTTCTGCAATCAGCTGCAAAAACAATTCGCCGTTCTTTACTATCCTTCCACCCACAACATCGACACCGCGGGCAAAAAGTGGGTCAGGGAAATATCCCGCCGTAGGACCGATAACTGAGACAAATGCATCCGGTGAACAATGGGCAAGAATTTCATCCAGTGAATTGTTCAATATGGTCGTACTGGTGCATAGGATCTTATTGCATGTGCTCAATTTCGTCGCATCCATGGTAATTGGCAAATCGGAATATTTTTGAATCAACTTTATATTTTTTTCAATGACAACCAGTTCAGCGTTGGCCTTCTTGATGGTCTTAACCAACCCTAAGAACAACCCAACCATGCCGACCATGTCTCCTTCGGAGACCGACAACAGCCCCAGTGAATCGGTAGCATCATCAACCGCGAAATTGGTCTCCCTCATCACATGCTGACAAATTGCGTTAATGGCCGCCAGACTGATCATCTCTTTAAGTGGGTCGTCATTGCCAAATTCAAACGCAAATTCGCACGGGTTTTTTTCAACAAAATCCGACGGCTGCAAAGCGGTGTATTCTACCATTTTTTCATCAGGCAGGAGAACAAAGCTGACGCCGACCGCCCCGCCTTCAAGACTGATGGCCATAAAATGGGCATCTTTTGGTTGGCCGCCTATATAGAAAGGGGGGAAAAAAATGTTTGCTATAGGCGGAATGATAAATTTTGTCGCTAATTCTGTAATCATCTTTTTGAATTCATCTTTTAGACTCATTGCAATCCCTCAAATCTCTTTTTGATTGATGATACCTTTTCAAATTTAATGACTTATTTCAATTATTTTCTTTAATTGATATAGAAAAGAATTACCATCAAATTATGTGGCGTCAATAATAATTTGATGGCTTGGTTTAAGAATAACACACCACTATATTTGAGGCTCTTGCCAAATTAGTATAGGATTCATATATCGCTCTAATATCACAGCCGTTTTTGCGTCGCTAAAATCTTAGATAACTCCAACGTATTCACACATTTGAAATCCAGAAAAGCTTTAGATACTCAAATGATATATTCAATGTTAGCAAAATGAACATATTCTCAATGTATCTAAAAAATTATCCCCCAATAAAAAGCTGTGATATCAACATCCGAGCTTGACGTGAGTGATTTGCAGATTTCTTTCCAAAGAAGACATTGAACAGCCCGAAATAGTAAGGTATTCCATTTGTATGATGGGCTGGTTTTTGTGGGAATGCTTAAACAACTTTTGGCAAGTATACTTCACTTCAGTCTTGCCTTGCGCAGGGCATCAATGTATCGCTTTTTCACAGCTTGATTTTTTTGTGGGTCTGTCCTTGCGATTCGTTCTACAGAAAACTTAGGATTTAGCCTCATAATCTCTTTGGCTTGGGCACTCGCCTTATCCATCCGGCCTGCCAGACTGTATATGCTACAGAGTACAACACGAGAAAGGACATTTTTAGGATTCTGCTGAACTGCTTTCTCACCCCATTTTATGGCTTCCTCATACTTTTCAATTTCTCTATATGTCGCGGCTAAAACGTGCAGATACCATCCCGGCGCATGAGGGTCCAGGCGTATTGCTTTCTTAAGGATCGGAATGGCTTCCTCTGCTCTGTCTGCAAATCGAAGTCCCATGCCCAAAAATGCATGTGCATCGGCGCCATTCGGTTCAAGCTCAACGGCCCGTTCTGCTTCCCGAATGCCCTTCTCATATTCCTTTCTCATAATATAGATATTGCCCAGGAGTCCATGCGCACCGCCCAGAGAATCATCTAAGGAGAGGGCCTTTTTAGCATGCTCCATAGCTGTTCTCAGAAACTCCCGAGGCGATTTGGCAGATCCCAACCACACATCTATTAAGTAAGTTCCGCTCAACCACCTGTAGGCTTGTGCATAATCAGGATCAAGCTTAATAGCTTCCTCCGCAAGCCGCCGAGCCTTATGATTATTTTCAATATTTTGGTGCCTTTTCAGATCACGTGCCTGCAAGACTTTCAAATAAGCATCTAGGTTATCTGTCCCGCTACCAGCTACGAGAGCCTGCTCTCCTTCAGTCAATTTCACTTCAAGGGCCGTAATGATCTTCATAGTAATCTCATCTTGAAGAGCAAATATCTCTTTCGAATCACGATCATACCGTTCAGCCCAGAGGTGATGGCCCTTTCGAGCGTCAATCAACTGGGCGGTTATCCGGATACGGTCGGCGGATCTCTGGACGCTACCTTCCAATACGTACTGCACACCAAGGTCCTGTGCGACCTGCTGAACTTTCACCGGCTTGCCTTTATATGTGAAGGTGGAGTTGCGGGCAATCACAAATAGTTTTTCCACTTTTGACAGAGCAGTAATAATGTTCTCAGTAATCCCATCACTGAAATACTCCTGCTTTGGGTCTTCACTCATGTTTGTGAACGGCAGCACAGCGATGGATGGCTTATCAGGTAAGGGATATGCCATCTTTTCCACGGAAGCAGGCTCAATTGGTGGTGGGCGTAAATAGAAATTCCAGACAGCCAGAACGCCAACCACGATAATGAACCCTATCGCTACAGCTGCCCAACGTAATTGTTTTGGTTTCGGCCTTTCTTCCCCAATTACCTTGCCGGCATATTCGGACTCCATCAGTACCTTATAGACACGCACAGGCTCAGCAATGTTCTTAACCGAATGCTCCCCCAGATATTTATAGCCAACATCCAGCTTGTTTTTGACACTGTCAAAAGCCATCCTGGAGATACAGATTCCTCCACCCTCTGCCAGACCCTCCAACCTGGCCGCGATATTTACACCATCTCCATAAATGGTATCCCGTTCCTCGATGACATCCCCGAGATTGATCCCGATGCGAAATTCCATCCTCCTGTTTTCAGGAAGTTCGTCATTTTTTACCTTGAGTTCCTTTTGGATCTTTACAGCGCATCGAACTGCATCCACCACACTGGGAAACTCGGCGAGTAAATTGTCACCCTTAGCGTCGACTACCTTGCCGTTTTGCCCCTCGATAAGACCTGTTATCACCTCACGGTATGCAGTGATAGTGCTGACAGTGGCCTCTTCATCCTCACCCATCAGGCGACTGTAACCTTTGACGTCTGCACTTAAAATTGCAGTTAGTTTTCGTTTGGCTCGTTCTTCAGCCATGGGATTACCCCCTTCAATGGTTTTGGCGAGAGTTAACCGATGCTCAAAAATAAAAAAGCCTCCAAAAAGGCATAATGATGCCTCGGAGGCTTTGTGTCAGCACCTTCTGTAAACATCTTTTCATGGTTTCCCTCAGAAAGTTGGGGTTACGTTGTTGTGTTTACTGGTGGCTTAACAAATTTAGTTACATTCATTAAGGCTGAAAATGTAGCTGTTGTCAAATGAAATTTGAGAATCCAGGTTGCAGAGTAAAGCAAAGGCTATACAAAGGCACAATATGTAGTAGTTTTAATAGGAAAATCAGGTTGCAATTGAGTCAAATATACTGCTATTAGCCTATCGCCCTGGCCACGCCAAAAAAGTCACATATAGTGCTTAACGTTGATTTCATGAACGCTTTGATTTGCGTTAATTTCGCAGGTCCCGGGGGTTGTACTTGCAATAAAAACCAACTATCTCAGGCTCTTATTTTTTACAGATATCTCCAACATATCACACAATTTCCGAAACCTGTTATATCTGCTATATACTTAAGAATCGCCCCTTTCCTCAAATTGTCAGAGATCCATACTTTTCAGGATAAAGCACCAAAAGAGAGGAAAAAAAAGATCAGCGATCACCTGCCTCTCCGGGCGGAATTTCAAATCAACAAACTGACCCAGGAGCTGGACAAAATTATCAACCCGGGAAATTAAATGGCGGGCCAGGCAAAGGGATGTAACGTCCATAAGAACATAAATTACATATTGCAGATTCGGGCCGGGTTATGATATTGACAAGATGTCACCGGTTTTTACAAGCTCAATTTTTATGGGTTATTCTCAACATCTTTACTTTGACAACAAATGAGTCACTACTAAGATGTTTGAAAATTTCAGCTCATATACAGCTATCCTGCTTTATCTCCTATCACTATACTCTCTTTGAAACCTCTCAGCCTGCAAAGGAGGAATTATGTCCGTACTTTTTGAAAGAACCGAAATTAATGGAATGGAATTAAAAAATAGGCTGGTGCGTTCCGCAACGCATGAAGCAATGGCCGATGATGCAGGCTTTCCCACCGATCGCCTTTTTAAATTGTATGAACGTCTTGCAAAAGGAGGTGTTGGGTTAATCATTACCGGATATACCTATGTTAGTCGTGATGGAAAATTTAAAGCAATGCTCGGCATCGATACTGATGAACACATTTCAAAGTATAGAAAATTAGTGGATCGTGTTCATCAAAATGGTGCTAAAATTGCCATGCAATTAAATCATTGCGGCAGGCAGACAACAAAAGAAATGACAGGCATTCAACCCATTGCTCCCTCAGCCGTGAAAGATAAATCCTTATTTGTTATGCCGCGAGAGATGACAGAAGCAGACATTGAAAGGATAATTGAAGCATTCGCTCAGGCAGCTCTAAGAGTTAAAGATAGTGGTTTCGATGCCTTACAGATCCATGGCGCTCATGGATATTTAATTAGTCAGTTCCTTTGCCCCCACACAAATCGCAGACAAGATAAATGGGGTGGTTCAATAGAGAATCGGATGCGCTTTGTCACTGAGATATACGAACGTGTACGCAAAAGCGTGGGAGATGATTACCCCATTCTCATTAAACTAAGCGCTTATGATCACATGAAAAATGGTTTGAAACCTGAAGAAGGGATTGTAATGGCAAAGAAAATGGCTGAAATGGGATTTGATGGTATCGAGGTAAGTTGCGGAATCGGGGAAGATGGCGGTTCAACTTTAAGGGGAGACATTCCTTTTGATGTTATCCTCGATGAATGGGACATGTACAAAAATAAGGGTTTTTTGTTTCGGTTTATTATGAGAAAATTCGGAAGTAAGCTAATGAAACCAATACCATTCACCCAAGGATATAATAGAGAAAGTGCCAAGGCCATTAAAAAGAAAGTTAATGTACCAATATTTGTTGTAGGAGGAATGATCGATCCTGCATTTATGGAAGAAACTATCCAAAGTGGAAAGGCCGATTACATTTCCTTATGCAGAGCACTTGTAACAGACCCCAATTTCCCAAATAAAATCAAGGAAGGAAGTCGTGAGCTTTCAAGGTGCATCCATTGTAATTTATGCCTTTTTTACTTGGCTACCAGATCCGTACGATGTTACCAAGGGAAAAGAATGAAAACTACTCAATCTTGAGAACCAGTTAATAAGACCAGATTTTGAACTTCCAGAACGCCCCTAAAATAATAAGATTCTATCCATTCATCAGTGAATATTCATTTTCTGATACTATTCGCTCTCCACGCTGAGTACTCATACTGACCGCCGGCTGCGAGATATTGAGCTGTGGGGCCAGATCCGCCGTTGTTAACCCCAATTCCCTGACCGCCCAGTAACAGAAAAGGCTTCTTGCTTTGACTTTTATCGGTTTCTTTCCAGGCTGAAATATTTCTTCCGGTTTTGAGAATACCTTGCCCAGCCGATCCAAAAAATTAATCCTGTCGGTGTCATCTTTAAATATATTTCTTCGCTCGAAGCCTCTTACAATAATGTTGTGAAGGGCACCGGGAGCATCACTACTGGCTTTACGTGGCATGCTAGGACCATATCATATATCAGATAAAATAGAATCTTATTATTTTCAGGGCATTCTGGAAGTCCGTCCTGAGAAGTTAAATAGTTAACAACGTAGCTCATATAGCCGTTACATATTGCAATTTCGGGCCGGGTTATGATGTTGACAAGATGTCACATGTTTTTACAAGCTCAATTTTTATGGGATATTCTCAATCAAAGGTTGATTCAAACATGGGATGCTATCAGAAATCGTGGGCTTATGGGGCGTGGGTACTATTTTAGGATGTTGGCTTCCTAAAAAATCTTTAATGAAGATCACCTGGTGGTCATGAATGCTCCTCAGGATTTAATGGGTTGATATTTTATAAAAATAGGGTTACAGAAAAGGGCGGCTTATAGGCAGATTTGTTATTGTGAATCGCAATATAAGAAACCAATGTCAGGCAGCGTTGCTTCCAGACAATCCTCCAACCACTTGGCATATGTTATGTTAACAATTGTCAAGTTCATATCTCGCGTAAGAGTGCCTATAAGCCGCTTATTTCTTGATTGATGTAGAAGATTAATGACAATAGAAAAGCTCAAAAAAACCAAATCACTGAGCGAGTTAGCTATCTTGCTCGGCTATAAACCTAAAGCCCTTTCCTACATCCTGTATATATTCCCAAGCGAAAAAAAATATATCGAATTTACAATTCCTAAAAAAAATGGTGGCGAACGTAGAATAAAAGCTCCTGTAGACCAGCTAAAAAGACTTCAAAAGCGTTTAGCAGAACTACTGAATAAATGCTTTGAGGAAATTTGCATTAAAAGCAAACATAAGAGATCTTTATCTCATGGATTCAGAAAAAAACACTCCATAATCACAAACGCAATTAAACATAAAAATAAACGTCATGTTTTTAACATTGATTTACAAGATTTTTTCCCATCAATAAACTTTGGTCGAGTACGAGGTTTTTTAATCAAAAATGCTCACTTTAAGTTAGATCCGAAAGTCGCAACTGTTATTGCCCAAATAGCTTGTCATGACAATGAGTTGCCTCAGGGGAGCCCTTGTTCTCCGGTCATTTCAAATCTAATAGGACACCTGTTGGATATACGAATGGCTAACTTGGCGAAGAAAGCCAAGTGCACCTATTCGAGGTATGCAGATGATTTGACCTTCTCCACAAATAAGAAGGAATTCCCTGAGAAAATTGCGATTAAGAAAAATGAAAATGACAATGAATGGGTTTCGGGTAAAGCTCTAAAAAAAGAGATAGAAAAGGTTGGTTTCACAATAAATGAGAAAAAAACATCAATGCAGTACAAGACAGCACGACAAATTGCCACGGGCCTTGTTGTAAATAAGAAAGTAAATATTAAAAGAGAGTATTACAAGCAGGCCAGGTCTATGTGCCATGCCTTGTTTCAGTCTGATGAGTTTTACATAGATAGTAAACACACTTCAGAGCCAGCAGTTTCTGAAAATGCCAAAACAAGTGAAGCATCTTCACCTGGCAGTACTGCAACGTCTCTGGAGGGATCTCAGTCTGAGAAAAATATGGTAGGAAGCTTAAACCAATTAGAAGGCATTCTCAGTTTTATCTATCATATCAAAAGACTGCACGATGACCGTAAGATCGGAGGTAAAAATAAACACCCTACCGCCGTAGCCAAACTCTATAGAAAACTCCTGTTTTACAAACATTTTTTCTCTATAAAACGGCCTTTAATTATCTGCGAGGGCAAGACAGACATTGTATATTTGAAATGTGCATTAAAGCAGTTAGAAAAGGAATATAGGGAATTAGTACATAAAAAGGACGACCGTTTAGAATTCAAAATTGGCTTTCTAAACCTATCCAAAAATCTCAAGAATGTGTTTGCGATATCAGGAGGTACCCCCGGTTTAAAATCATTGATGGATATCTACCAAACATACATGAAACCATTTAAGGGTCAAGGAAAGAAGCATCCGGTTATAATGCTGATCGATAATGATAGCGGATCTAAGGAAATTAATAAAAAGTTGAAGGTTAATAATCCTACAAAGCCGTTCTATTGTTTTATTGAAAATTTGTATGTGGTACATATCCCTTCTAGAAGTGGTGCTAAAGAAACGGCGATAGAAGATTTGTTTGATAAGAAAGCTCTGGAGACTAAAGTTGATGGTAAGATATTTAATCGAAAGGAAAAAATTGACCCAAAAACAGAGTATGGAAAAATCGTTTTTGCCGAAAAAGTGGTAAAAGCCAATCAAAATACGATCAATTTTGATGGCTTTAAAGCAATCCTGAACCGGTTCAAAGGAGTAATAGAGGATTACAATTTAAAAAAGGCCAAACCACAGGCGATAGCGGACAAGCCCACTGCGCCATGAACCGTTGCATATCCAATTGAATATATCAAAAATTTGTTAGATTTCGTACAGCTCAGTTTTTTGATATAGCTTTTTCCCAAACTGATAAATAAGTTGTCGTATTTCAGGATAAAACACCAAAAGAGAGGAAAAAAAGATCAGCGATCACCTACCTGCCTTTCTATGCGGAATTTCAAATCAACACACTGACCCAGAAGTTGGATCAAATTATCAACCCTGGAAATTAAATTGCGGGGCAGGCAAATGGACGTAATGTCCATAAGAAATGTTCTGCAACGCTCGGCACAGCCGCTTTCAAACCAGA